>CAZCOX010000070.1:0-6303 GCA_964500115.1 uncultured Rhodobacterales bacterium | reverse complement strand
GATGACCATTCGCGATCCAACCACGCATCGCCAGTAACCGACACGCCTTGGCCGTCTATCGTCAATACGCCGTCCACTGCATAGAACGGTTGCGAATAATAATAACTCGCCTGCCCGTCACGGGATTTGACCGAGTATCCGCCGTCGCCGTGAAACACCAACGGGCCTTCTGCCGTCAGAGCCAGATTATAGGAAAACGCCGCCCCGCGCGCAGTCAGTTGTACGGAGTCGAAATCCGGCCCGACCATGCGCCAATCGTCAATCCAGGCATCGAATGGCTCCGTTTCCACACCTGCCTGTCCAACGCCACCCCGCGCGAACCGTTCCGCCACCAAGTGACGGTCTTCGGTTGTCAGCGCCGCATGCGCCAGCCAAATCTGCGGGTCGCTCCAACCGTCGCGTGTTTCCGGGGCGAGTGCGGAGCGAAAAAGCGTCCATTGAACCCCATACTCCGTGCCGTCTTCCCCCATCAGGTTGGCGGTTAGATACCACCATTCGATCCGGTAGTCGGTATGCGGGCCGTGATCGGCGGGAAAGTCGAAAACCGCGCCACGCTCCGGCACCGAAAACCCTTCTGCATCCGTGCCCAACCCTGCGAAACCCTGTGCACCCGCAACGGTCGGAAACAGCAAGAACAGCGCCAAAACCCTAGCGATCATTGGCAAACACCTTTAGCAAGGCCGCGGGCGGTGTCCGCGCCAAGGTCCACGCCGGGCCTAGAGCCGCAAGCGCGGCTGCCACGATAGCGAAGGCACTCAAAACCGCATAGTGCAACGGGAACGTGAACATCGGCAGACGCCAACCGAAGGCCTCGACATTCACAAACGCCAAGAGCACCCAAGCCAGAACAAGGCCCAGCGGGATCGCCAGAACAGTCGTCAGCGCTGCCAACAAGATCGCGCGGAGCAATTCCAGTTGCGCCAGATCGCGACGTGTCAGCCCAAGTGCCCAGACAGGAGCCAGTTGCGGCACGCGCATGCTGGCGAGCGTGAGCAGGCTCATCAAAATCGCAAACGCGGCGACGATCAGGGTCAAGACATTGAGCGCATTGCTGACGGAAAAGGTGCGTTCGAACACGTCGATGGAAAACGCCTTGATCCGCGCTTGATCAATGATCGCACTTTCCGGCAGACCAAACTCCAAAAGCTGCGCGCGCAGGCCGGGCGCGTCATTCGTCCGCACGCCAAAGCGCTGTGGAACATGGTCGGGAAATGCCTGCAAAAACAGGGCCTCTGACATGACCGCCTGCCCCAAAGGGTTGCCGTAGTCCGCAACAATCGCGCCAACTGTAAGCGTCAGATCGGGCAAAACGGCGATCTCATCACCGATCCAGACGCCTGCCCGTCGCGCGAGTTGTTCGCTGATGACGACGCCTCGTCCCGCTTCAACATCGTCCCACGCGGCAACGTCCCCATCCAGAAAGACCCAGTCTTCACGGTAGGTTGGCCCGACGCGCACGCCGTAAAGTTCGGTCGGCACAGAGCGGATTTCGGTATCCACCGAATTGAGCGGCAAAACCTCCCGCGCGTTTTCGTTCAAAAAGGCCTGAACCGCGACGGCCTGCGTGTCGCTTTCGGTTTGCACATAAAGCTCTGGCGCAAGCCGCTGGTCGAGGAAATCAACGAAGGTCACACGAAAGCTCGACACCATGGTCGACACGCCAACATTGGCGGCGGTGGCCAGCAGCAGCGCCATCAAGGCCAGGCTCATCCCCGGGATTTGCTGTCGCGTGTCCGCCCAGAACCATTGCCACAGCGCTGTCTTTGCGCCGGATTGCATCGCTGCGATGCAGAACCGCAGGAAAAGCGGCAGCAGGAATGCGGCACCCACCAAAACACAAGCCAAAAGGGCAAACCCAACGATCAGCCCCTGCCCCCACACGGCGAGACCAGCGGCTGTTGTGAACAAGACAACCGCCAACACGGCCAACCGGTAGGCACTGACACCAGACGCAATCGTCAAAGCGCGCGGTTGCGCGCTTGCCAACAGCGGCATGGTCGCGAGTTTCGCAAACGCCCCAATAGCCGCAACCACCGTTCCGGCCACGGCAATCGCGAGGCCAGACAGCCACCATTCTGCCCGCAGTTGCAACGTGCCCGAGACTTGCGCGCCATAAAGACCGTCAAGCGTCGCCGCCACGTCGGGCAGCAACACCGCTGCGATAAGGTAGCCGAGCACAATGCCAATCCCGCCCGAGAGCAGGGCAAAACCCAGCAACTCAACGGCTATCAACCCAATCACGGCTGCCAATGGCACACCCAAAGCGCGCATGGTGCGAACGGTGCCGCGCCTTTGTTCGAACGCCAAAGCGATGGTGCCATGGACGATGAAAATGCCAACCGCAAAGCTTAGCAATCCGAACGCGGTCAGGTTGAGATGAAAGCTGTCGGTCAAGCGCCCAACGCCGACTTCCTGTGCGGTTTGGAGCGACAGGTCTGGCGCGACATCGGCGACGGGCGGCAAACCCATCGGTTGCTCCGGTGCAATCAACAGGCGTGTGATCTTTCCGTCAGCGTCGAGCAGGGATTGCGCGACGCCGATATCTGTCAAAGCCAATGCCGGCGCGATGCTAGCATCGATGATCACACGTTGCGACACAGCCCCTTTAAGTCGCGCTGCAGTTTCGGCATTTGCAAAGATCACGCCATCCGACAGGAACGAGATTAGATCGACCTCGTCCTCTCCCCCCACAGGAACAAGCTGCCCCGGTGACGTCAAAGGATCGAGACCCAGCACCCGAACGCGGCCGTTGTCAGTTTGCAACCGGTCTTCCAGCACCGGCGACACCTGCCACCCCGCGCGGCGCAGGGCGATGTACGTCTCCTGCGGCATAACCCCGCCCGCACGGGGAACAAGTTGGTCATACTGCCCCTCGCCCAGTGTGGCCGCCGCCGCATCGTAACTGGCCCGCGCTTCGGCATTGATGGCCTGCACGCCCGACCACAGCGCGGTTGCGAGCGCGAGGCCCGCGATCAGTGCCACGCATTGCAACTTGCTGCGCCACCAATGCGACAAGAGTGCTGCGCCAACCGCGCGGATCATGACACGCGGCCTTCGCGCAGGTGAATTTGCCGATCCATCCGCGCCGCCACGTTTGGGGAATGGGTGACGACCAACAGCGCCGCACCAGTTTCCGCGACGAGCTGAAGCATTTGGCTCAAAACATCGTCGGCCGTCGCTTCATCCAGATTGCCGGTCGGCTCATCCGCCAAAACAAGGCCGGGTTTGGCGCAAAGCGTCCGGGCAATCGCAACCCGCTGTTGCTGTCCGCCGGACAGGGCCTCGGGGAATTTGCCAAGGTGCGGCGTCAACCCCAAAGCATCGGCGAGCGCGTTGGCATAATCTTTGTCGAACACGCCGCTCAGCCGCGCGTGAAACGCGATGTTGTCGGCAACAGTCAGCGAAGGGATCAGGTTAAACTGCTGAAAGATCACGCCGACTTCGGATCGGCGCAACGCCGAGCGCGCCTTGTCGTCAAGGCCCGTTATCTCGTGGTCATTGACGAGGATGCTGCCGCCGTCAGCCACGTCCAACCCACCGATCAGGTGCAACAACGTGCTTTTGCCAGATCCGGATTCGCCAGTCAGCGCCAGCGTTTCGCCCGCACCAAGGCTCAAATCGACGCCGCGCAAGACCTGCACGTCGCCACCGCTGTCGCGATAGGATTTGGTTACATTGCGAACATCCAACACCATGCCCCTGAGCTATCACGTGGATGCCCAATGAAAAGGCGGTTCACCAAAAAACCCGCGTATCGCCGCAAGGCTCAGCCAATTGCGACCAACACCCATTCCGAATCTACGCGAGATAGCGCAGCGACGCTTAAGCATCACATTAAAAAAGTCGGGTAAGCGGTTGGTGCCCAAGGAGAGACTCGAACTCTCACGCCCGTGAAGGCGGGGGATTTTGAATCCCCTGCGTCTACCATTCCGCCACTTGGGCACGGCTCTTGTCCTACCCAAGCCGTTGCATGGCGTCCAGCGCAAAAAATCATTCGCACCCACAGTCTTGACCGTTTCCTGTGCGCGTGGTCTGTGCCCCGCAGATCACCGGACCGGAGCAGTTATGATACGCCGCCTCTATGACTGGACGATGTCATTGGCCGACCACCCGCGCGCGCTGTGGGTGCTGGCCATGGTCGCATTTATCGAAAGCTCGGTCTTTCCCATCCCGCCCGATGTACTGATGATCCCGATGATCCTCGCGCGCCCATCGCGTGCGTGGCTGATCGCGCTGATTGCAACGGTGTCTTCCGTTCTGGGTGGCATGCTGGGCTACGCCATCGGCTTCTTCTTTTACGAAGCGCTGGGGGAGCCGATCCTCAACGCGCTTGGCAAAGCCGACTCGATGGCCGCGTTCAATGACAAGTTCAACGGCGTCGGGTTCTGGGCCGTGCTGATCGCGGGCATCACGCCTTTCCCCTACAAGGTGATCACAATCATGTCGGGCTGGACGGCGATGCCGCTGGCGACGTTCATCGTCACGTCGATCATCGCGCGCGCTTTTCGGTTCTTCATCGTTGCAGGCTTGCTACGGGCCTTTGGTGCGCCGGTGCGGGAGTTCATTGAAAAACGCTTGGGCCTTGTATTCACCGCGTTCGTGATTTTGTTGATCGGCGGGTTCTACGTGGTGAGGTTTCTATGACACTTGATCAACGCGCGCTGATGCTGCTGGCCGCGGCTGGATCGCTTGCTCTTATGCTCGGCGCGTTTGCGTTCCAGCATCTGGGTGGCTTGCCGCCGTGCAAGATGTGCATCTGGCAGCGGTACCCCCATGTGGTGGCGATTGGCATTGGGCTGATCGCCTTGCGGTTCGGGAACGCGGCTTTGGCATGGCTTGGGGCACTTGCCGCTTTGGTGACGGCGGGCATCGGCGGCTACCACACAGGCGTCGAGCGCGGCTGGTGGGAAGGGCCGACGTCGTGTTCTTCACAATCGATCAGCGGGCTATCCGCCGATGAGTTGTTTGACCAGATCATGTCGGCCCCGGTTGTGCGTTGTGATGAGGTCGCGTGGTCCCTTATGGGCCTGTCCATGGCTAGCTGGAACATGGTGATTTCGCTTGTGTTGGCGGGCATTTGGATCGCCGCAGCCCGCAAGACCGCTTAAAGCCCGCTTTTGCGGGTCGAGAGCAGAAGAGATGTTTCTGACTGCGTGACGCCTTCGAATTTGCGGATCTGAAACAGGACCGCGTCCAGCGCTTCGAGCGTGTCTGTCCCGAGTTCTGCAATCACATCCCAACGCCCATTTGTGGAATGCACCGACCGCACCTGCGGCAAGCCCGAAAGCTGCCGGATGATCCGATCCGTCCCGCGCCCTTCGATCCCGATCATCATCAGCGCGCGGATCGGGTCGCGGGCCACATCCTCCTTCAGAACAACCGTGAACCCCACGACGTCGCCGGACTGCAGCAACCGGTCCAACCGCGCCCGCACCGTCGCGCGCGACAGCTTGAACTGCAACGCAAGATCCGAGACCGAGGCCCGCGCGTTATGGCGCAGGGCAGAGATGAGTTGGCGATCTGTTTCGTCCATTTGAGCACTATGAATGACCAATTTGGCAATTAGTAAATCATTTTGATCACTTTGACCACTTTTCTACAGCGCACTTTGTCCGCCATCTGGCAGAAACGAAGTTGAGGTCAGACATGTCACGAAATATTGCACTGCTCGGCGCACCCATGGATTGCGGCAAGGCCCGCAAAGGCTGCCTGATGGGGCCAGACGCCTATCGCACCGCCGGTTTGGGAACAGCGCTTGCCAACTTGGGTCACACGGTCATCGATTTGGGCAATGCCCAACCTGACGCGACCGATATCGCGGATCATCCGCATCTGGTGGATTTGCCGGAGACCCTTGGCTGGACAAAAGCTCTGATGCGTCAGGCCGAAGCGGCGATGCATCACGGGCTGCCGATCTTTCTGGGCGGCGATCACGCGTTGTCCCTAGGAACCGTCCCGGGCGTCGCGGCCCATGCTGCCAAGCATGGCCGCCCGCAGTTCGTCCTGTGGCTCGACGCGCATAGCGACTTTCACACGCTGGAAAGCACCGGCTCTGGCAACCTGCACGGCACACCGCTGGCTTATGCGACGGGCCAGCCGGGTTTTGATCTTTTCCCGACGCTCGACGTGACCGTGCCGGAAGCCAACACCTGTATCATCGGTCTGCGCTCTGTCGATGCGCCGGAGCGGGCAAAACTGGAAACCACCGATGTTCGCTGCCATGACATGCGCGACATTGATGAGCGTGGCGTTGCCGCCCTTCTGCGTCCGTTCCTTGAGGATGTCGCCAAGGCTAGCGGCGCG
>CAZCOX010000069.1:7823-13723 GCA_964500115.1 uncultured Rhodobacterales bacterium | reverse complement strand
ACACCCTCACCTGCAACTGCCGCCGCGCCGGTAACCGGGGCACAGGATGTGGTGAACATCTCAATACCCTCACCCATTAACGCGTCAGCTTTCGACTGCGGTGCAGAGCCTGAGGTGAAAAGCGCTGTTGCATCGCCGCCATGCATGTCGTGCGCGCTGGTTAGAGTGTCCTGAATATCAACGAATTTTTCACTAATTTGAGTTTTACGAAGTGCTGTCATGGGTCCCTCCATTGGCTGACCAGATGGAGAAACGCTGGCACGCATAAATTGAAAAAAGAAAGAACTTTTATCGTATAGATTGAGTATCCCAAAGTTATCCACATAAACTCTGGGATGTAGGTTGTTCGCCTAGCGCAGCTCTCCTGGTTATCCACAAGCCAAAGAAATCTGTGGATAAATCTCGAAGAGATAGACGTTTGCCAGTACCGAAGTCTTTGCCTGCCAAAAACGCGCACAAAAGCAGCCATCAGGTCCTTTTAGGAACACCCCGATTCGTTACCATCGCGTCTTGTGCATGCAGCAGCTTCTTGGGATAGAGAGGCGATCGGGGAGGCTCCAATGAAAATCGCCACATTCAACATTAACGGCGTCAAAGCGCGCATGCCCGCCCTGACAGAATGGCTCACCAACAGCGCACCAGATGTGGCGCTCTTGCAGGAAATCAAATCAGTTGACGATGCCTTCCCGCGCGAAGCGATTGAAGATCTTGGTTATCATGTCGAAACACATGGCCAAAAAGGCTTCAACGGTGTTGCGATCCTATCAAAACTGCCGCTGGAGGATGTGAGCCGTGGCTTGCCGGGTGATGACAGCGACGAACAGGCGCGCTGGATCGAGGCGACAGTAGTCGGCGATGGCCCGGCGATCCGTCTCTGCGGCTTGTACCTGCCCAACGGCAACCCGGCCCCCGGCCCGAAATATGACTACAAACTGGCCTGGATGAAGCGTCTGCACGCACGCGCCGAACAACTGCTCACAGACGAAACTCCCGCCTTGATGGCTGGTGACTACAACGTCATCCCGCAGGCCGAAGATGCTGCCAAACCGGAAAGCTGGGTGGATGATGCGCTGTATCGTCCCGACACGCGCAACGCCTTTCGCGCAATCCTCAACCTCGGATTCACAGAAGCTTTCCGCGCCCGCACGCAGGGCCCTGGCCACTATTCCTTCTGGGATTACCAAGCCGGCGCGTGGGAACGGAACAATGGCATTCGGATCGATCATTTCCTACTGACCCCCTCATGCGCCGACCTGATGACCGACTGCTGGATCGAAAGCGAGGTGCGCGGGCGCGAAAAACCTTCAGACCACGTGCCGGTTTGGGTCACGCTGGACGCATGACACGCATTTGGCTTGTGAAAGCTGCAGCAGAACTTACATTCAAAATGAACCAAACGACGGAGACGCGGCATGGCCATGCAAGCGCAGGAAATTGAAGACCTTATCCGCGCGGATTTTCCCGATGCCAAGATCACCATCACCGATCTGGCCGGTGACGGGAACCACTATGCGGCCGAGGTGATCGACGAAAGCTTTCGCGGCAAAAACCGCGTCCAGCAACAGCGCGCCGTCTATGCCGCACTCAAAGGCAAAATGGACGGCTCGCATGGCGAATTGCACGCATTGGCCCTGACCACAAAGGCACCGGAATGATCCCTGCCCGCCTGTGGAATATCACGATGATCCTGTTGATTGGGCCTTTTGCCTATTTTACGTGGCGCCACCCGGCGCAGCCTGACAATTCATGACGAGTTTTCTCGCCAATTCCTGGCCGATCCTGGGTGCCATAGCCCTTGTGATCGTGATAACCATCGGCGCAACCATGCCATATATCCGCAAAGACCGGAAACGCCGGCAAGAGATGGAGCAAAACAATGACTGATGCCAAGCAGCAGATCGACGAAACCGTAAAAGCCAACGATGTTGTGCTTTACATGAAGGGCACGAAAACGATGCCACAATGCGGGTTTTCGAGCCGCGTCGCGGGCGTGCTGAACTACATGGGCATCGACTATGCCGACGTGAACGTTCTGGCCGACGAAAACATTCGCCAGGGCATCAAGGACTATTCAGACTGGCCCACAATTCCGCAGCTTTATGTCAAAGGCGAATTTGTTGGCGGCTGCGATATCATCACCGAAATGACGCTGTCGGGTGAGTTGGATACGTTGCTCGAAGAGAACGGCGTCGCGTACGACAAAGACGCGGCCGAAAAAATCCGCGAAGCCAACGCGTAAATTAAAAAGCCCGGGACATGCGCCGGGCTTTTTGTTTCGCCTCGTTGATGCGATCCAGTCTAACCGGCCTTTTCCTCCACATCCCGTGCCACGGCCTCAGCGCGTGCAGCAATTTCGGCAAGCGTCTCGGTGACCTCGGTCGGCACCACCGGCACTTCGATCCGTTCCGGCTCTGGCGGAGGTGCATCTTTCAATGCGCGCAACTCAGACACGTGGCCCGCAGCCCGGTCTTCGGTTTCGCGCAGCTTGTCTTCTAGCCCCGCCGTCTTGTCGGCGAGCATCAGCCCTGCCATCAACAGCATCCGTGCTTCGGGCATACGACCCACCTGCTGCGCCAGCACCTGCGCCTCATTGTCCAGCATCTTGGCGGCGGAATAGAGGTACTGTTCTTCGCCCTCCTGGCAGGCCACTTCAAAACTGCGACCACCGATTGTGATTTCGACCTCTGGCATCAGTTCTGCTCCTGTGATTGTGCAGCGGCCTCTAGCAGCGGTTCGAGCGACCGAAGGATCGTTTGTGTTTCAGCAGACTCAACCGCTCGCGCGGCGCGTAGCCCTTCAAGCTCTGCCAACATCGCCTTGTTGATCAGATGCGGCTCTCCCACATTTTCAGACAGCGCCGTGCGCAGTTCCTCATTGGTGTTCCGCAGCATGTCATTGGCCTGGCGCAGGCGCTGCATCTCCTGATCAATTGCGGCCACATCAACGCTTGGCGCGGCCGGTGCCTGCGCTGCTTCAGCTTTGGCAGCCTCAAGCTCGGCCCGGTGCGTGTCATGCAACTTGCGCACCCGCTCTTCCAGTTGCGCGTTGGCCAGCTTCTCGTCTTCCAGCGCTTCTCTGAGTTGTGCGACCTCTTCAGGATCGATTTCCGGCTGTGCTGGAACCGCGGCTGCCTTGGCCTCGATCTTTTCCACACCTTGCGCGATCTGATCCAGTGCCGCAGTGATGCGGTGCTGTAATTCGCTGATTTGGGTCATCTGCCTGATCCCTGTCTTGTTGTCTGCCAGACCGCTTGAATTCGGCCTTGAGGCGTTTTTTCCGTGCTCTGGGAACGAATCGCTCCGCCCTCTTAATGTGAAAGTTTAACAATCCACGCCCAAAAATGCGCCCCCTATCCTGAGATGGCCCCTTGTCAGGTTTGAACTTGCCCAGAACACTGGTAAGAGGCGCGCGAACAAACCCCATTCCCTGACACACAAGGACGAGACGGCCCGTGGATATCGAGACCCTCAAAGCGCAAAATCCAGACCACTGGAGCAAAGCCGCCGCGATCCGCGCATTGACGCTGGATGCGGTTGCCGCTGCCAATTCCGGCCACTCCGGGATGCCGATTGGCATGGCGGATGTGGCGACCGTTCTCTACGAAAAGCATCTCAAATTCGATGCAGCCCATCCCGGCTGGCACGACCGCGACCGGTTTATCTTGTCGGCAGGTCACGGCTCAATGCTGCTCTATTCGCTGCTCTATCTTGTGGGCGACCCTGAAATCACCCTCGATGAGGTCAAGAATTTCCGCCAGTGGGGCGCCAAGACCGCAGGCCATCCGGAAAACTTCCTCGCACAAGCCATCGAGACAACAACCGGCCCGTTGGGTCAGGGCATCGCCAATTCCGTCGGCTTTGCGATGGCAGAGGAATCCTTGCGCGCCCGGTTTGGCGCAAAGCTGGTTGACCACCATACATACGTGATTGCAGGTGACGGCTGTTTGATGGAAGGCGTCAGCCACGAGGCCATCGGTATGGCAGGACGTCAGCAATTGTCAAAGCTGATTGTCTTCTGGGACAACAACAACATCACCATTGATGGCACAGTTGAGCTGTCTGACCGCACCGATCAGGTCGGACGCTTCAACGCCGCCGGCTGGCACGTGCAGGAAATTGACGGCCACGATCCGGCGGAAATCGATGCGGCCATCACAGCGGCCAAGATGGACAAACGCCCCTCCATGATCGCCTGCAAGACGCACATCGCGTTGGGCCACGCGGCACAGGACACTTCCAAGGGCCATGGCGCATTGACCGATGCCGACCAGAACGCGGCGGCAAAAGACCTCTGGGGATGGACAACCGGCCCGTTCCAGGTGCCCGCAGAAACGAAATCTGCGTGGGAAGAGATCGGCAAGCGGGGTGCCGCTGAGCGCGAAGCCTGGGAAGCCCGCCTCGCCGCGGCCTCTGGCTCTCGCCAGAAAGAATTTGCCCGCACGATGGCAGGCGATGCACCGAAAAAGCTGTCTTCGACGATCAAGGCACTGAAAAAGCAGATCTCTGAGACATCCCCCAAGGTGGCAACCCGCAAGAGCTCTGAAATGGTGCTTGAGGTCGTAAACCCCGTATTGCCGGAAACCATGGGCGGCTCTGCTGACCTCACTGGGTCGAATAACACCAAAACTGGCGACCTGGGTGTGTTTGACATCGACAACCGCAAAGGGCGCTATGTCTATTGGGGCATTCGCGAGCATGGCATGGCGTCAGCAATGAACGGCATGGCGTTGCATGGTGGCATCCGCCCGTATGGCGGCACGTTCATGTGTTTCACCGATTATGCCCGCCCAGCGATGCGACTGGCGGCGCTGATGAAAGTGCCAACCGTGTTTGTCATGACACACGACTCCATCGGATTGGGTGAGGACGGCCCGACCCACCAGCCGGTCGAGCATCTGGCGATCAGTCGCGCGACCCCAAACACGCTGGTTTTCCGTCCAGCAGACACTGTAGAAACCGCCGAGGCTTGGGAACTGGCGTTGACACAGTCATCGACGCCGTCGGTCCTGTCGCTGACACGTCAGGGGCTGTCGACCGTCCGGACGGAACACAAGACCAAGAACCTTGTCGCGCAAGGCGCCTATGTGTTGGCGGATGCTGATGGGAAACGGCAAGCGATCCTGATGGCAACCGGATCAGAGGTCGAGATTGCAATGAAAGCGCGCGAGATCTTGCAAGCCGAAGGCATTGGCGTGCGCGTTGTCTCCATGCCATGTTGGGAGCTGTTCGAACAACAGGACGAGCGTTACCGCAAGCGTGTATTGCCCGGCGGCCCGGTTCGCGTGGCCATCGAGGCTGGTGTGCGTTTTGGCTGGGATCGCTGGCTCTTTGGTGAGCGCGGAAAGCGCGAGAAGTCCGGTTTCATCGGCATGCACGGCTTCGGTGCGTCGGCCCCAGCGGGTGAATTGTACGAACAGTTCGGCATCACAGCAGAAGCAACTGCACAAAAGGTCCGCGATCTGATCGAGGGTCGCTGGCAGCCTGATCCGCAGGTCTAAGACATTTCAAAGACAGCGAAGACGCCTTGAGGCGTCTTCCGCCCTGTCAGCAGGCATCGCGCGCTCAGACAGGGAGGGCGTATCCCGGCGTACCACCAGACGCACCGGCTCACGGTTGCAAAAAATCACAAAATGCTCGCCGTTTTCGACCATCGTAAAACCGCGCCGCTGCACCTCACCGATCAATCGGTCACGACCTGCATATCGATCGACGTCGCGAATAGCACAGTGAACCACACCGCCGCGCCCGACGGCTTTGGCGGAAAACATGCTGCGCAACCAAAGGTCAGGGTCTAATAAGCTTGAACTGGACATGACTTCAGCCTGCCCTGACTTGGTTAAAGCGATATTAACGGGAACCTAAACGCCTTCCGGCATGACAGCCCGCCAGACCGGACCAATG
>CAZCOX010000069.1:0-7723 GCA_964500115.1 uncultured Rhodobacterales bacterium | reverse complement strand
ATTAACGGGAACCTAAACGCCTTCCGGCATGACAGCCCGCCAGACCGGACCAATGAACTTAACGCCAATAGGAATCAGGATCAGACCCCAGATAAACCCAATCACAAAATCAACCGCTGCAGTCACTGCCCATTTCGCAAAACCACTTTCGCCGCCCACCGCCGACGCAAGACCGTAGATCGCGTCCTCCGGGGCGTGCCAGCCCATCTGCGCGACGGAATGCACGATGATTGAGCCGCCCACCCACAGCATCGCCGCCGTGCCCACAACCGTCAGCGTTTTGAGAAGCCACGGCATAAACTTGACGATCCCGCGACCAAGCGCGCGGGTGATCGACAAACGCCCAACCTGGCTGAGCCAAAGGCCAACATCATCCATCTTTACGATAACGGCGACAGCGCCGTAGACTGCCACTGTCACCATGATGCCGACCAAAGCGAGCGTGGCACCCTGCATCCAGATGTTGTTGGACTCGATCACAGACAAAGCAATCGTCATGATCTCAGCCGACAAGATGAAATCGGTCTTTATCGCGCCCTTGATCTTCTCTTCTTCAAGATGCGTGGGGTCGGCTATATCATGGCTGCCGTCCGGGCCACCTTTGTGCCCGCCGTGCCAGCCCAGAACATGCGCAATCTTTTCAGCGCCCTCAAAACACAGGTAGCTGCCGCCCAGGATCAACAACGGTGGAATAAGCCACGGCGCAAAGGCCGACATGAGCAAAGCTGCTGGCAGCAGGAACACCAGCTTGTTGATGATGGAGCCCTTCGCGATGCGCCAGACAATCGGCAACTCGCGCGCAGGCTCGAACCCTTGCAGATATTTCGGCGTCACCGCGGCGTCATCAATCAGAACGCCCGCAGTCTTGGTTCCGGCCTTTGCCGCAGCCGCGCCAATGTCGTCGACCGAGGCCGCCGCAACTTTCGCGATGCCCGCAACATCGTCCAACAAGGCCAGCAATCCACTCATCAGGTCTTCTCCATCGTCACTTGAAATCAACACTAGCGCCAGCTTGCCGGACAGACCAGTTTCGCCGATTCCATTTTTTCGTCTTCGACAAAACGCGCTGTTACCGCAAACTGTTTCACAAGTCGCCGAAAATGTTAGCGCAAGCATCACCTTTTATCGCTAACATATTGGCACAGCTTCATTTTTCTCTTTCCGCAAGCCGTACACATCCGTATACCGCCGCCGACAGCAGCGCAGGAGAGTTGGCGGCATGACGGTCACATTGGGCATCAACGGGTTCGGGCGGATTGGCCGCTGCACTTTGGCGCATATTGCAGAAAGCGCGCGCAATGACGTGCAGGTGGTCAAGATCAACGCGACCGGGCCAATTGAAACCAACGCGCACCTTCTCCGCTACGATTCTGTGCACGGCCGCTTTGCTGGAGAAGTGAAAATCAGCGGCTCTACCGTGGATCTCGGGCGCGGCCCGATGGAGGTGTTTTCGACCTATGATCCGCAAGAACTGGACTGGTCGGGTTGCGACGTGGTTCTCGAATGCACCGGCAAATTCAACGACGGCACGAAATCGCAATCGCACATCGAACGTGGCGCAAAGTCCGTTTTGATCTCTGCCCCGGCGAAGAACGTGCAAAAAACCGTCGTATACGGCGTCAACCATCGCGACCTCGCGCGCGGCGATGTCATGGTTTCCAACGGCTCCTGCACGACCAATTGTCTTGCGCCTCTTGCCAAAGTCCTGGACGAGGCCATTGGCATTGACGCGGGCGTCATGACAACCATCCACAGCTACACCGGCGATCAACCCACACTCGACCGCCGCCATGCCGACCTCTACCGCGCGCGTGCGGCTGCCATGGCAATGATCCCTACATCTACTGGGGCCGCGAAAGCCCTCGGCGACGTGTTACCGAACCTAAAAGGCAAGCTTGATGGCTCTGCCGTCCGCGTGCCGACACCCAATGTCTCTGCGGTCGATCTGACGTTCTATGCATCCAAGGACGTGACTTTGGAGAACGTGAACGAGATCGTTAAAGAAGCTGCGCTGACCCACATGGGCACGGTTCTGGCCTATGATGAAGAGCCCAAGGTCTCCATCGACTTTAACCACACCACGCAAAGCTGCATCTTTGCCCCCGACCAGACCAAGGTTGTCGGCAAACGTCTGGTGCGCGTGATGGCGTGGTATGACAACGAATGGGGCTTTTCTGCCCGCATGGCGGACGTTGCTGGCGCCATGGGCCGCTTGCTGCACTAATCCGCGCATCAACATCGTGACAGTCTGCCCGCGCTCTGGCATGTTTTGTGCCAGAGCAAAGGGACAGGCGCGGTGACCAATTCAATCGCAATCGGTTTGGGTATTCTCGTGCTGGGCGGGTTGGGCATTGATGCCTTTCTCACCGGCGGCGAGGGCCTCATGTTCCTGGCTCGCAAAGGGTTGGACCTGTTGGAATGGATCGCCTTTTGGCGCTGACATGCGGCGCTCGCGTCGCTTGACACCTCTGATCCGTTCTGATTGTTAGCGGTAACAGTGCGACACGCCGGTGTCGCGGCAAAAGCGAGGATAGTTTCATGGCGATCAAAGTTGCGATTAACGGATTTGGCCGCATCGGCCGCAATGTCTTGCGCGGGATCATCGAATCCGGCCGCACAGATATCGAGGTTGTCGCGATCAATGATCTCGGGCCGGTTGAGACCAATGCCCACCTTTTGCAATATGACAGCGTGCATGGCCGCTTCCCGGTTGAAGTGAAAACCACCGAGGACAGCATCGACGTGGGCCGCGGCCCGATGAAAGTCACCGCAATCCGCAACCCGGCTGACCTGCCGTGGTCAGACGTGGACGTTGTGATGGAATGCACGGGCATCTTTACATCCAAAGAGGCATGCCAGGCCCATCTCGACAATGGCTCCAGCCGTGTTCTGATCTCTGCCCCGGGCAAAGACGCCGATAAAACAATTGTTTACGGTGTGAATGACAATGCGTTGACGAAAGATGACATCGTTGTCTCCAACGCGTCCTGCACCACCAACTGCCTGTCCCCAGTCGCTTACGTTTTGAACAACGCGATCGGCATCGAGCGCGGCTTCATGACCACCATCCATTCCTACACCGGCGACCAGCCAACGCTCGACACCATGCATAAGGATCTTTACCGCGCGCGCGCGGCAGCACTCAGCATGATCCCGACATCAACCGGTGCCGCCAAGGCAGTTGGGCTGGTTCTGCCAGAACTCAACGGCAAGCTGGACGGCGTCGCGATCCGTGTGCCGACGCCGAACGTATCGGTGGTTGACCTGACCTTTACGGCATCACGCGAAACCACAGTGGAAGAAATCAACGACGCCATCCGCAGCGCAGCGGACGGCCCGTTGAAGGGCATCCTTGGCTACACCGACAAAAAGCTCGTGTCGTCGGACTTCAACCACGACCCTCATTCGTCGATCTTCCACACGGATCAGACCAAGGTCATGGATGGCACAATGGTGCGCATTCTGACGTGGTATGACAACGAATGGGGCTTCTCCAACCGCATGGCGGACACCGCCGTTGCAATGGGAAAACTCATCTGACACGTCTTTCAAATTGACGTCACAAGCCGCATGCCAAGCGCATGCGGCTTTTTTCTTGTCAAAACGCCGGGGCGCCCCAACCGCGTCCGATTTGGCCTTTGAACAGACCGGATTTGCTGCACAGCAGCGTATTTGCACATCATGCAAACAGGCAAGGCAACGGCTGAATGCCGCTCCTACTGTCATAATTTTACGAATTGCCACAGTGACATAGCCGTGGCGTCGCCCAGAAATTGAGTGTTGCATAATATGCAAGGCGGCTCTTCGGATAAGTCCATTGTGCCGCAATGCGGCACGACTATCTTTGGGTCATAGCTGATAGCGGTAACAACGCTACGGCTGAGGACCATAGAGCAAGGAAAGGACTAATCATGGCCCATTTTATGTCTTCCGTGCGTGACCGTCTTGAAAAGCGGGCCGCCTTCAACCGCACCGTAGAAGAAATCCGCGCAATGCCTTTGGATGTTGCGCTTGACCTGAATATCTTTCGTGAAGACGCAGAAAAGATTGCTTTTGAAGCGGTTTACGGAAGTTAAAACGTCACCGTCAGCCAAAAATCGGAAAAACCTGTATCACATCGCCTAACGGGCTTTGATGCAGGTTCGTCCGATATTGGCTCAGACGGCTTGCGTTCCGCGCATACTTCCCAATGCACTCGCAGCCACTGACGGGATAACTGTCGACATGAAGTGACAGGTCAGCGGATCACCAGCGCCATTTGCGGCTGGAATTGTGTGAATGCGTCCGGCAGAGTTGCCGATCTGACTGACGATATCCCCAACTATATTCACATTTGCAATTCTTGCTGAACTACCAGAACTCGGTACATCGGACCGTGACAACGCCCAATGCAAGAGCGCCGCACCCGGTCCAAGCGCTGCGACCAGTCCGCGCTCGAAGCATCCCGACGTTAATCCCGGCCCATTGAAAGACACCCCGGCCAGCGGCGAGAATCCGTTTTGGGAAAGATTGTGCGTCACGTACTTGGTCAGACCACCTCCCAAGGAATGTCCGCAAATATACGTGCCACCAGCGCCAAGGTGATATGCCGCAATTGCCCTTTGGGCAAATTGCATAGCTTCCGAGAACTGCGTGGCCAAGATGGAATGACACGCAGCGTTGTGCGCCCAGTCCATGGCCGACGTCTTGTCTGTCCCGCGGAAAGTAATCGCAACGCACCCACCAACCTCATAGACGCCGCCCGAAAAGCCTGTTGAACTTGGGGGGGTTGCGTTATCGAGCCGTGTCACACCCGCAGGTATGCCCTGCTGATTTGCCGGTAAATGGCTATTGTAAACAATGTCGGCCAACGTGGCCAATTGAGAAACTGTGGTCACAAATATCTCCGTAAATACAAAGACAATGGCCAAAGCTTACCATTGAGGCAATTATTTTTTCGCGTCGAACTTTTCCGTCAAGGCCTGAAGAACTGGGGCGGTAACGAATTTCGACACGTCTCCCCCCAGTCGCGCGATTTCTTTCACAAGCTTTGACGCGATGGCTTGATGCCGGGCTTCGGCCATCAGGAAAACGGTCTCCACGCGGTCATCAAGCGCCCGGTTCATGCCCACCATTTGGAATTCGTATTCGAAATCCGCGACCGCGCGCAGACCGCGCACGATAATCGATGCGTCGACATCCTTGGCGCAGTCGATCAGCAAATTCTCGAACGGGTGAACGACCAGTTCTATCCCCGTCTGTTCGGCCAGAGACTCGCATTCCGCCTCCAGCATTGCCACTCGTTCTTCCAGCGAAAACAGCGGGCCCTTGTCGCGATTGATGGCGACGCCAATCACCAGCCGGTCCACAAGCACGCTCGCGCGACGAATGATGTCGATATGGCCCATGGTGATGGGATCAAAGGTCCCGGGATAAAGACCGATACGCATGGGGCCGTCTCCAAGTGTCGTCAGGTGGCGCCTGTCTGGCACCAATGCGTGAATAAGTGCAAGTCGAAGTCGGGTCTGGGCCTTAGTGGCCCATGATCATCCCTTCCAGCGCGTTCTTTTCCATGGCCAATTCGTTCAGCCGCGCTTTGACCACGTCACCGAGTGTGACCAGCCCCACCAGCTTGCCATCTTCGATCACCGGCATGTGGCGAAAACGGCCTTCGGTCATCTTGGTCAGAACCAGTTCCGCATCGTCGTTGCGGGCACAGGTCACCAGCTTGGACGTCATGTATTCCTCGACCTTTTCCGACAGGCAGCTTGCCCCGCGTGCCGCAAGTTCGCGCACAATGTCGCGCTCTGACAGAATGCCCTGCGCGGTTTCGCCATCGTCAGAAACCACAACCGTACCAATCCGCTTTTCGGCGAGGATTTTCGCAACATCCGAAATCGGCGTTCCCGTGACCACGGTAACCACAGCATCGGTGGCTTTGCTCTTGAGAATGTGGTGAACCTGCATGGCCGCTCCTCCTGTCAGTTCCTGTAGACAGGGTCTTCACAGTCTCGTGTTCTGTCAAGTGCTTCTGACAAGGGCTTCAAGTCGCGCGACTTCTCCGCGCACCCCGTCAGCCAAGGCTTTGGCGAACCGGTTGGTCCGGTCAAGCCGACGGTCTTCGGCGTGACGCACGAGGTAGAAGCTCCGGGTGAACGACAGCTTGTCCTGCAAGACGCGTGCAACGCCGGGGGCAAAGGGCAGTGCGAAATCGTGTGCGATGCCGATCCCCCCATGCTGCCGCAACATCTGCACCTGAACCGACGCGGAATTGGACGCGAGCGCGACACGTTCGATTTCGAGGTCGCTCAGGTAATCCAGTTCCTTGTCGAATATCATGTCTGGGATGTAGCCGACGATCCTGTGCCTGTGCAGATCAGACACCGCCAGGAGTTCTGGGGCGGTCGCAAGATACGTCACGCTTGCGGCCAGATGAAGATGGTAATCGGTGATCCTCTGGAACGACAGGCGTGATGCCGTGGGCGGGCTGACAGTGATGGCCATATCCGCCTCGCGCCGCGACAGGTTCACCACACGCGGCAGCGCGACAATCTGAATGTCGAGGTCCGGATTGGCGCGCGACAGTGCCGCGCAGACCCTCGGCAGCACGAAATTCGCACAACCATCCGGCGCGCCGATCCGAATTTGTCCGCTCAGTGTTTCTGCATCACCCGCCTGCCCCGCCCCAATTGCCTGCATCGCCCGTTCAGCGATTTCCGCAGGCTCGACCAACCGCGCCCCCGCCTCGGTCAGCGCATAACCTTGGGGGCTTTTGACGAAGAGCGATTGGCCCAGCGCCTCCTCCAACCGTGCGATCCTACGGCCGACGGTGGCGGCATCCATGCGCAAAGCGCGCCCTGCGCCCGACAACGTCTCGTTGCGCATGACGGACAGGAAAATCCGCATGTCATCCCAGCTTTGCACACCCAATCCTTTGCAAATTTGCAAAACACTTTTGGCAGATTGCCCCTTTGACCCGCATTTTTGCAAGGCTAAGCTTTGCGCAACTGATCAGGGAGGATTCGATGGAAGAGCTGTCACACCACATGGACGGGGCCGCCGTCAAAGGCACGTCTGGCCGTTTTGCGGATGTCTACAACCCGGCGACCGGCGAGGTGCAGGCAAAATGCCCGCTCGCCTCAACCGAGGAGGTTGCCAAAGCCGTTGAGATCGCCGCCGCCGCGCAACCTGCCTGGGCCGCAACAAACCCGCAGCGCCGCGCGCGGGTGATGATGAAATTCGTCGACCTTCTCAACCGCGACATGGACAAACTCGCCGAGGCGCTCAGTCGCGAACACGGCAAGACCATCCCTGACGCCAAGGGTGACGTGCAGCGCGGGCTTGAAGTGGTCGAATACTGCATCGGCGCGCCCCAGATGCTCAAAGGCGAATACACCGACAGTGCTGGCCCCGGCATCGACATGTATTCGATGAAGCAAGCGCTTGGCGTGACCGCAGGGATCACCCCGTTCAACTTCCCGGCCATGATCCCGATGTGGATGTTCGCGCCTGCCATCGTCTGCGGCAACGCGTTCATACTCAAACCGTCAGAGCGTGATCCGTCCGTGCCGTTGATGCTTGCCGCCCTGATGGAGGAAGCAGGCCTGCCAAAGGGGATCCTGCAAGTTGTGAATGGTGACAAGGAAGCGGTCGATGCCCTGCTCGACCATCCGGTCATCCAATCCATCGGGTTCGTCGGCTCCACGCCCATCGCCGAATCCATCTACCGGCGCGCCTGCTCGCA
>CAZCOX010000068.1:0-13865 GCA_964500115.1 uncultured Rhodobacterales bacterium | reverse complement strand
GTAGGAACCGACCGCGACCTTGATATTTTGGCAGAGGCATTGCCGAAAGCGCTGGCAAAGGCGCGAAACTAGGCACGCGAGGTACGAAACTAGGCACGCGCGCCGCGTTCACGAAAAATTTTTGGATTTCTGGGCAGAACGGGGCTGACGCCTCGGGGATCTGCGCTATTCTGACGCAGGTACGGTCGCGATTTTGGTCGGAGAGTGAGATGGAACGGCAGCATCCCAAACGGGTTGAGGATTACACCAACGCAAACCTCATCCTGATTTTTGTCAATCTGCTTTGGATCTTTGGTGTGATCTGGGCCAATTTTGGCATCGTTGCTGTCATTCTGACAGGGTGGGCGCTGAACCTTGGTATCACCAAGCTCAAGCAGTTCAAAGACAGCCGCGAAATTCAGTGGCCGTCACGCACCTGAGATCACCTGAACCGCAGCACTAACGCCGCCCGGTTTGTGCGGGATGTTCAGTGCAGCCAAACCAGCCTCGACACTGCCTAACAGACCCAGGATCATGTGCGTGTTCACGTGACCCATGTGACCGAAACGGAAGAAGCCGTCGCTGTTCGGATCGTCCTCGGTCGCCATGCCCAACCCGATGCCAAGCGTGACGCCCGCGTTGTCTGCGCACCATTTGCGCAACTGACTGCCGAGCGGCTTGCCGACAGAAAGGGCTGTCACCGCATGGCTGCGTAGCGCAGGGTCTTGCACGTTCAGGCGCAGCGGCCCCTCTTGCCCCCAATGTTCACAGGCGGCCCAAATCGCGCGCGCGAGGGTCGCGTGGCGTTGCCAGACGGCCTCCACCCCTTCGCCATGGATCATGTCGAGCGCAGTGCGCAGACCGTAAAGGTGATGCGTGGGCGCGGTACCGCAGAAATACTGGTAAAACGCCTCGGGGTCAGCGCGCGGTTTCCAATCCCAATAGGTGCTCACGCGCGCCATTTTTTTGCGCACGTCTGCAGCGCGGTCGCTGAAGAACACAAAGCCGCAGCCGGGAGGGCACATCAGCCCCTTCTGGGAGCCGGTGATCACTACGTCCACGCCCCACGCGTCCATCTCAAACCGTTCGCAGGCCAAAGACGCGATGCAATCGGCCATGAGCAGCGCCGGGTGGTTCAGATCGTCAAGGAGTGCACGCAGCGGGGCAAATTCATTGCGGGTGGAGCTGGACGTGTCGACATGGGTCGCCAGAACCGCTTTGTAGCCGTGCGCCTGATCGGCCCGCAGAGCGTCTGCGACGCGGTCGAGATCAAAGCTTGAGCCGTTGGGGCTTTGAACAACGTCCACCTCAATCCCGCGCGCCTCAGCCAGCCAGCCCCAGGCGTCTGCAAAGAACCCGGTGGAGAGCAGAAGCACCTTTTCGCCGGGTGCAATGGTGTTGGCGAGGGCCGCCTCCCACGTGCCGTGGCCGTTGCAGATATAGATTGCCGCGTTCTGATCCGTGCGGGCCACCCGTTTCAAATCGGTCATGAGCCCGGGCATCATGTCAGGCAGCGCGCCTTCGTAGATATTGGGCGACGCGCGGTGCATGGCTTGCAACACCGCGTCGGGGACCACGGAGGGGCCGGGAATGGCAAGATAGGTGCGGCCATGAGCAAGCGACATGGGGTATCCTTGGAACCGGGGTTTGGGAGTTGATCATCTGCGACGCAGACAACCGGACACTAGCGTCACGGGCCGTGCCGTCAACACGGGTTGTCCACTTGCCAGCCTGCCCCGCAATCTCTACATCCGCGCCTGATGTAAAGGGGACAAGATGCTCGCCGAATTTTGGTCAAAAGTGGAAGATGCCGAACGCAAGGTTCGGCGGTCGTTCGGGAAGGATATCTCCACCCCCGGCGCGCGGCGGTGGTCGACATTCCATTACCACGTCTTTGACCACGCGTTTCTGCGCGTCTTCTGGACCAACTTTTTCCAGATCGCCCCAGGTGTGTACCGGTCGAACCAGCCCACACATGCGCGGTTCGAAAAGTACAAGGCAATGGGGATCAAGACGGTTGTGAACCTGCGGGGGGCGGACAAGTTTGCCCACTACCTGTTTGAGAAAGAGACCTGTGAGGCGCTTGGCCTCAAGCTGATGAATGCGAAACTGTGGGCGCGGAATGCGGCGAGCCGCCACCGGATTGTGCATGTGATCGACACGCTGCGCGATGCGGAAAAGCCGTTTGTCTTTCATTGCAAATCGGGTGCCGACCGCGCCGGGTTTGTGGCGGCGATGTACCTGATGATCTTTGAAAATCAGCCGGTTGAGGTGGCGCGCAAGCAATTGTCGCTGAAATACATCCACCTCGATTTTACCGCGACGGGGGTGCAAGATTACATCCTTGACGTTTACGCCGCGCGAAACGCGCGCCAGCCCATTGGGTTCGAGGACTGGATCCGGTCGGAATATGACGCGACGACCATTCAGGCGGGGTTTGATGGCAAGATGCCCGCCGAGACGCTGAAGCTGCCAAGAGCGGCGGTTTCGTGACCCAGCCGGACGTCAATCCGCGGGGGCTGCTCCTGTGGGTGTGGCGCGGGTACCTCGCCAAGCATTGGCAGCTGCTGATCATCGCGCTTGTGTTCATGGCGCTGGAAGGCGGCATGTTCGGCGCGCTCAGCTACATGATGAAGCCGATGTTCGATCAGGTGTTCGTTGGCGGCAATGCGGATGCCATTGTCTGGGTCGGGCTGGTGTTTCTGGGCATTTTTGTTGTGCGCGCGGTGGCCAGCGTTGTGCAGAAAGTGCTGCTGACGCGGATATCGCAGCTGTCTGTGGCAGACATTCGCCAGGATTTGCTGGCGCATCTGATGGTGCTCGACACCGCGTATCACCAGACGCATTCGCCCGGATATCTGATGCAGCGGGTTGAGGGGGATGTCGACTCTATCGCCAAGGTGTGGCGGGTGATCATCACCGGGGCCGGGCGCGATGTGATTGCACTGTTGTCCTTGTTCGGGGTCGCACTGGCTATTGACTGGCGCTGGACCCTGATCGCGCTTTTGGGCGCGCCGCTGATGGTGCTGCCATCGATGGTCTTGCAGCGCTATGTGCGCAAGAAAGCCCGCCGTGCGCGGGATGTGGCCGCCAAGCTTTCGGTGCGGCTCAATGAGGCGTTTCACGGGATCATTCCGGTGAAGCTCAACGCGCTGGAGCGATATCAGTCGGAGCGCTACCGGGTGCTGACTGAGGAGCGGGTCAAGGTCGAGACACGCACCGCTTTGGGGCAAGCTACCATTCCCGGCATGATCGACATCATGGCCGGGCTTGGCTTTATGGGCGTGCTGTTTTTCGGGGGTGGCGAGATCTTGTCGGGCGACAAAACGGTCGGCGATTTCATGGCGTTCTTCACGGCCATCGGTCTGGCGTTTGAACCGCTGCGGCGGCTCGGGAATGTGGCTGGTGTCTGGCAAGTGGCTGCGGCTGGCATTGAGCGGATACGGCAGATCCTCGACACCGAACCAACGCTGAAATCCCCGGCGCAACCGGTAGCGGCGCCCGCAGGCGTGCCTGCCATACAGTTCGACGATGTGCATTTGCAATATGGCGACACGGGTGTGCTGAGTGGGTGCAGCTTCGTCGCAGAGGCCGGGAAAACAACTGCGTTGGTCGGGCCGTCTGGTGCTGGGAAATCCACCGTTTTCAACGTGTTGACCCGGCTGGTCGATCCATCTCGTGGTGGCGTTTCGATTGGAGGCGTAGCGGTCTCGGACATGGATGTGGCGGACTTGCGCGGCTTGTTTTCGGTCGTCTCGCAGGAGGCGCTTTTGTTCGACGACACGGTGCGCGAGAACATTCTTCTGGGGCAAACCAACGTGTCAGACGCGGCGTTGAATTCTGCGCTGGCGGCCGCGCATGTGGCAGATTTTCTGCCGCAGCTTTCGGACGGGTTGGACACGCCCGTCGGCCCGCGCGGGTCGGCGCTGTCCGGTGGTCAGCGACAGCGGGTCGCCATTGCGCGCGCGCTGTTGCGCGACCGGCCGATCCTTTTGCTCGACGAGGCGACCTCGGCGCTCGACACCGGGTCTGAAGCCAAGGTCCAGGCCGCGCTGGATGAGTTGTCGAAAGGGCGCACGACACTGGTGATTGCGCATCGTTTGTCGACTGTTCGCGACGCGCATAGGATTGTGGTCATGGATCAGGGGCGTGTGATTGAGCAGGGCACGCATGACGCTTTGCTTGATCAGGGCGGTACCTATGCTGTGCTGCATCAGATGCAGGTTCGTGGGTGATGGGCGGCGCCATTGGCTTCAGTTTGGCGGAAAAATGTTTGTGTCAGTCAGTTGCCGTGAGACGCGGTTCAAATCACTCGGGTATTATCAAGACTTGAGACGACACTGTTCGGCTTTCACCAGAATTTAATAGGCGTTCGCCAGAATCTTCGTACGAAGATTCTGAGGCGTCTCTAGAAAAATCTGGGTGGCGGAGGCCTATGCATCGTGCGCACAAGTGTTGCGCAAACCGTCAAACCCCGAGTGCCGATCGCGTCGCTGCATCCCATCCCAGGTAAAGCGTTTCACCGTCCGCAATCAGCGGTCGCTTCATCAACTTCGGATGCGCAGACAAAAGCGCCAGCGGCTTCTTCGCGCGCTCGTCCTCTGACAACCCCCGCCACGTGGTCGACCGTGTGTTTAGAAGTCGGTCTCCAAAGGTTTGAAGGGCGCGCGACATCAGGTCGGGCGGCAGCGGCGTGACAGAAACATCGACCAGTTCGGCATTTGGCAATGCCTTCAACGCTTTGCGGCAGGTGTCACAATTCTTCAAACCGTACAAAATCATGTATTTTCCTCGTATGTTTGCAAAGCGCCCGAATTTTGGGCGCGCAAAAAGCGCGCATCACCCTTGTCTTTATGCGTTTGCGGCCAATCTCTTTTGTGTAGCGCGGGGTCGCAAGCCCAATTCGCGCACGCAGACTGAAACGCCCCTTGCGGGGTTCACGTGACGACAGAGGAGACACGGAACAATGCCCAGCGGCACCGTGAAATGGTTTAACACAACCAAAGGTTATGGCTTCATTTCGCCCGAGGACGGCGGGAAGGACGTGTTTGTGCACATCTCGGCGGTTCAACAATCCGGCATGGACGGTTTGACCGATAATCAGAAGGTCAGCTTTGAAATGACCGAGGGTCGCGATGGTCGGATGATGGCATCAAATCTCGAGGCCATGTAACGGCTAGACGTTTTGCAACCGGGTTGCCTCTTGCGTGGCAAGCCGGATCAATTCTTTCACATACGGTTTCTCGGCATCCGCATCGCGGGTTGCTGCGTAAAGGCGTCTTGTGATCCCGGTGCGGGTCAAAGGTCGGGTCACGTAATCCGAGCTGTATTTGACCTCGCGCACAACCCAATCGGGAAGCACGGACACGCCGCGGTTGGACGCGACCAAAAGCAGGATCACGGCGGTTAATTCGACCTGCCGCACGGCGGCCGGCTCTACCTTGGCGGGCATCAAAAGCTGGCTGAACACATCGAGCCGCGACCGCTCCACGGGATAGGTAATCAGGGTCTGGCCGCGAAAATCCTCGGCCTCCACAAACGGTTTCTGCGCCAGCGGGTGTGACGCAGCAGCCACGAAAACCGGATTGTAATCAAAGAGTTCTGCGAAAGTGACTTCTTGGATGTCTTCCGGGTCGGAAGACACCACCAGATCAACCTCTTCCTTTTGCAAGGCTGGTAGCGCGTCGAACGCGAGGCCCGGGCGGATATCGACATCGACATCGGGCCAGTTGCGTCGGAACGCTTCGAGCACTGGGAAGAGCCATTCGAAACAGGCGTGGCATTCGATGGCGATGTGCATGCGCCCCGATGATCCGTCGCGCAGGCCTTGGAACTCTGCCGTCAACGCCTCGACCTGCGGCAAAACCTGGTTGGCCAGACGCAGCAGACGCATCCCCGCCGCAGACAGGCGCATGGGTTTGGAGCGGCGCACGAAAAGCTCGACCCCGGCCTGATCTTCAAGCGCCTTGATCTGATGGCTGAGCGCCGATTGCGTGATGTTCAGCTGATCCGCGGCACGGGCCACGCCGCCACATTCGTGGATGGCTTTGATGGTGCGGAGGTGGCGGAACTCAATGTGCATTATTTATCAGGCTCATGTTGGTGATGAGATTTATGAGTTTGTCTCACAATGCGACGCGTGCGACAAGAGCCTCAGATTTTCTGAGGACCGCTCTCATGCCCGCACCGACCATTTCTTTCGAATTCTTCCCGCCGCAAAATCTGGAGGCGTCTTTCCGGTTGTGGGACACGGTGCAGGCGTTGGCGCCGTTGCAGCCCCGGTTTGTGTCGGTCACCTATGGCGCGGGCGGCACGACGCGTGATCTGACGCGGGAGGCTGTGGCGACACTGCACAAATCCTCTGGTCTGCCGGTTGCAGCACATCTGACCTGTGTAGACGCCACCAGGGCCGAGACACTGGAGATCGCGCGCGGATTTGCCGAAGCGGGCGTGACAGACATTGTCGCGCTGCGGGGCGATCCGCCGAAAGGTGCTGCGGGTTTTGTCCCGCATGCGCAAGGCTTTGCCTCAAGCGTTGACCTGATCGCGGGACTGCGCGATGCGGCGGATTTCAACATCCGTGTCGGGGCCTACCCGGACACACATCCTGAAGCGACAGATGCGCAGGCCGATGTGGCGTATCTCAAACGAAAATTCGATGCTGGCGCGTCAGAGGCATTGACGCAGTTCTTCTTTGAGGCCGAGACGTTTTTTCGCTTCCGCGATGCCTGCGAAAAGGCAGGGATCGACAAACCGGTCACCCCCGGCATTCTGCCGATTGAGAACTGGAAAGGCGCTATGCGCTTTGCCAAACGCTGTGGCACGCGGATTCCCGGATGGCTGGTCGATGCGTTCGAAAAGGCCGAGCGCGACGGGCGCGAAGACTTGCTGGCAACCGCGATCTGCACAGAGCTATGTTCCGATTTGCTGGATGGCGGCGTCGATGCGCTGCATTTCTATACGCTCAACCGTCCAGAACTGACGCGCGATGTGTGCCACGCGCTTGGCGTGACCCCAAAGACTGAACTGCGCAACGTTGCATAGAACGCCGTCCAGAAAACCTGATCCAATTCTGCTTACCTGGGCTGGATGTCAGCGGTGGGCACAGGTAAGCCCTTCGGGACGGGTCATTTTCACCCCTGACACGTCGCCGCCTTTCCGTCAGATAGCCCCGCTATCCTCCGGAAATGCGGCTTGGTCAGGTGCGAAAATGGCCACGTCAGAATGGGTCAGGTTTTCTAGACGGCGTTCTAACGCGCCACGCCACCCAGCGCTTCGGTCAATCGCCGGGCCATGTCTTTGACAGCATCCGCGAGTTCTGCGGTTCGGCTTGGCGGAATGCGGGCCGATGGGCCTGAGATTGAAATCCCCGCCACGGGTTCTCCGTTGAGATCAAACACCGGGGCTGCGATACAGCGCATGCCCTGATTTTTCTCTTCTTCGTCAAGCGCATAGCCCCTTTTTCGCGTTGCGTTCAGGTCTTCTGCCAACGCCTCTGGCGTGGTGAGGGTCTGGTCTGTGAATCGCGTCAGTTTGTGCTTTCGGATGATCCCCGCGATGTCTTTGTCAGGCAGCTGCGCGAGCAGCGCCTTGCCAATGCCGGAGGCGTGCATCGGCGACATCGCACCGGGCGGAAAGAAGGCGCGGATGTTGTGATGCGTTTCGACCTGGCTGAGAAACAGCACCTGCCCGTCGCGCATCATGCCAAGATTGGCGGTCTCCTGCGTCACCTGCATCAACTCGCGCAGGAAAGGCCGCGCGCGTTCGACCAGTGACGTGCGGCGCAAGAAGCGGGATCCGATCTGAAACGCCCCTGACCCGATATGCCAGGTTTGCGCGCCTGCGTCGAAATCGACCATGCCGCGCGCCTCGAACGTATAAAGCACGCGGTAGACGGTTGCGGGCGATTGCTTCAGGTCTTCGGCCAGATCGGTCAGCGTGGCGCCGCCCTTTTCCCCAAGCCGTTCGAGGATCACCAAAGCGCGATCCAGCGATTTGATGGTGTTCTGAGCGGTCGTGTCGCCCCACGCTCGGGGCCGCCCCCGCGACCGGCGGTCGGGAATCGTGTCTTCGCTCATGATTGTCTCGATACAAAAAACATTTTTACAATCTGAAAAATACCGGGTTGAGATGCAAGCCGAATTGCCAACTGGTCTGCGGTCGATGTTGAGGGCGTGTTATGCGGATTGTCATTCATGGGTTTGGTCGCATTGGCCGCGTGATCCTGCGGCAGATTTTGAGCGACCCAAAACATACGGATATCGAGGTTGTTGCGATCAATGATATCGCCCTGCCCGACACCTGCGCCTACCTGTTCAAATATGACAGCGTATTTGGCCCCCTGCCCGGTGGTGCTGAATATGTGGATGGACATTTGCATGCTGGTGGACGGGTGATCCCGCTGCTGACCGGAGCGCGGATGTCAGACTTGCCACTTGGCGGTGTGGATCTGGTGCTCGATTGCACCGGCGCGTTGAAAGACCGCGCAAGCGCCGACGATGCATTGGCGGCAGGCGCTCGGGCCATCCTCGTGTCCGGGCCTTCGGAAATCGCCGATACGACGATCGTCTTGGGCGCGAATGAGCATGAGATCGGATATGCGCGCGTGATCTCGAACGCGTCGTGCACGACCAACGCTCTGGCACCGCTGATGCGGGCGCTCGATCAGGCCTTTGGTCTTATCCAGGGCCACATGACCACGATCCATTGCTATACCGGCAGCCAACCCATGGTTGACGCCCCGCGTGGGCCTGACCTTGCGCGCAACCGCGCCGGTGCTGTGAGCATGGTGCCCACCACCACAAGTGCCGCGCGGTTGATCGACCGGGTGCTGCCGGAGCTTGCGCGGCGCGTGACAGGGGCTGCGGTTCGGGTGCCTGCCATCAGCGTCTCTGCCGTTGACCTCGTGGTGCGACTGAACCGGATGCCGGACGATGCAGCGAGCGCTTTGCGGAAGCTCGCCAATGACAGCGACGTAATCGGTCTGGTTGAAGATGCCTGCGTCTCGGTCGACTTGCGCGCGCGGACCGAGTCGCTTGTCATCGCGCCACGTGAGACGCATGTCACAGGCGATCAGATGCGGATTTTCGGCTGGTATGACAACGAATGGGGCTTTTCCGCCCGGATGCTGGATGTCGCCAGAATGATGCATGCGCGCCGGTACTGACGCGGGATTCTTGCCAGAACGGCCCGTTTCGATTCTAATGCCTGCCAATAACAGACGCAGGTCGGCCAAAGGCCATCGGAGCAGAAGATGGGCACGCATACCGAAGTCACGCAGCGCGACGGCGTTGCGACCGTGGTTCTGGACGGAGGACCAGCAGCACGCTTGACCGCCTCTTTGTTGGCGGGGCTTTCCGAAACGGTGGCCAAGCTCGATCATGAAGCCAATGTGGACGTGATCGTCTTGTGTGGAAAAGGCGCATTCCCTTCAGGTGTGACCGCGCCGTCTTGCGGCGGCGATGACCGCAAGAACCTGTTGGCAAAAGTCTGCGTCGAGATTGAGAATTCGGCGAAACCCGTTGTCGCGGTGTTGACCGGGGCTGTCATTGGCGGTGGCGCTGAACTCTCCCTCGCCGCGCATTACCGGCTTGCGCAGGACACCGCGCGCTTGGGTTTTCCCTATGCGCGGCTTGGCCTTGTGCCGCGCGCAGGAGCGACCCAGCGTTTGCCGCGATTGGCAGGCGGGGCTTTGTCGGCGGAGCTTTTGCTGGGTGGTAACGTGGTGATGCTGTCGGAGAACAGGATGGCCCCGTTGGTTGATGGCGTGTTCTCGGATGATGCGGAAGCTGCGGTGCGACGGCTTATTGAAAGCCACGCTGACGGCAAACTGCCAACGCGCCCGACGTCACGCCAACGCAAAGGCTACGCCGACCCGCAGGCGTTTCAAGCCGCTTTGGGACAAGCCAAATCCGACGTGCAGGCGTCACCTGAAACCGCACCCAAACAGATCCTTTCGGCGCTCGAAGCGTCATTGCTGCTGCCGATTGAGGCCGGTCTGGCATTTGAGGCCGCCGCAGCCGAGGATTGCGCGGAAACGGCGCAAGCGCGGGCGCTGTCACATCTGTTTCGCAATGAACAGCGTGTGAACGCGCAGACGCGGCGTACGGACTTGCCGACGCTAAACCGCATCGCCGTGCTGGGCGGCGGACCACACGCCGCGCACCTCGTTCTGGCTGCATTGCAGGGGGGTCTGGAGGTCAGCTGGCTGATCAAAGACCCCGCGAAACAGCGCGAAAGCGTTGGGCTTGTTCACGGCCTGTTGCAACACAACGTTTTGAACGCTCGCCTGACTGCAGACGCGGCGGCCAGGTGCCGCGCGGCGTTGCAGTGTGGCGAAGACATATCCACCGTGTCTGGCGCTAACATCGCGCTCCGCGCGGCGCGGGGCCAGCGCGGCGTGACATTGCCACCCGACCTGCGTGTGGCGCATTGCCTGCCCGGCACCGATACGCGGCTGAGCCTTCAGTTTTCCATGCCCGCCGGCGTGTCGCCTTTGGTTGAGGCGATTCTCGGCCCCGACGCGGATGAGCGTGATCAGGCCCTTGCGCTGTCGGTGGCCCAGCGCCTCAACAAAGTTGCGGTGGTCGAGAAAACCGACAAGACCTGCATCCACGACCGCCTGTTGCAAACACTATGGCGGGCGTCAGACGCACTGATTGATCGGGGCCAGTCACCATACGCCATAGATCATGCGATGCGGGACTGGGGCATGGAAACGCCGCCCTATGCTTTGGCCGACAGCGTCAGCTTCACAGCTGTCGCAAAGCACGACCGGTTTGAGGGATGCCACAATTGGTCAGAGATACTGGTCGAGACTGGCCGCGACGGGGTTGCATCCGGTCAGGGCTTCTACGCCTATCCCGCAGGCCAAGCCGCGCGGACCGACAAAGCGGTGCTTGACACAATCAATTCCGCCCGCCCGGCCCAGCCATCACTGCCAAAAGACCAGATCGCGACCCTGCTGATCGGTGCGATGGCAAACACCGGTGCCAAAATCCTGCGGGAGGCGGTGGTGCCACACGCAAGTGACATCGACCTTGTTTCCGTGCTGTCGCACCTCGTTCCGCGCTGGCGAGGCGGCGTGATGCATGCGGCAGGTGCGTTTGGATTGCTGCATGTGAGCCGCGCAATGCAGGGGTTTGATCACCCCGACCGGGCGATTTGGACGCCAGATCCTGTATTCGCGGACCTGGTCAAATACGGGCGCAGCTTTGATGATCTGTAGTCTTAGCTGAAAAAGATGCCCAATATCACCATCATCAACCCAAAGACCGACACAAAAAGCGACCCTAGGTTGACCGGCATGACCGACTTGACCTTGTCGCGCAGATCGTCGTCGCTCAGCCCGGATTTGCGCGCCTTGGCGACGGTCACGATGCAATAGACAAGGCCACACAGCCCCAGGAACGACAGCGCCGCGCCCGACCAGATCAGAATGTCCATAGCGTGCCCTCGCATCCTTTTGGTTTCGGGGTCGCGGTAATTCATGGCGGGCGCGGTGACAAGCCCTTGAAGGCCACCGCGCGCCCCGCTACCACCGGCGCAACAGGGCCAAGGAGTTGATCATGGACGACAGCGCAATCGAATCCAGCTACCGCGTGACAGCAGATGAGCTGCGTCAGTTCATCGAACGCTTCGAGCGGCTGGAGGTTGAAAAGAAAGACCTCGCCGATCAGCAAAAAGAGGTGATGGCAGAGGCCAAGGCCCGCGGCTATGACACCAAGGTGATGCGCAAGGTGATCGCGCTGCGCAAACGCGAGCCCGATGATATCGCCGAAGAAGAAGCCGTGCTCGACATGTACAAAGAAGCACTTGGGATGACCTGATACAGCGTCAGGGCGAAATCAGCGTCACCCCGGGCAGGCGCGAGATTTCAAACATGTCATTGTCATATTCGTCAGTCAGTTCCGCGACGAACTCTTCCGTCCAGTGCGGCACATCAAGCTCTGCCTCGACCACGGACGGGTCCGCGTATTTGTCGAGAAACGCAACCATCACGCGCCGGATTTGTGCCTCGTTCAGATCGGGCCGGTCAGCCAGATAGGCGCGGAACCGGTCCATGCCCTCCTGGGTCATGATGTCCGCCAGTCGGGAATAGGCACCGATGATCGGATGGTTCGGTTCAACGCCCAGGATGTCCCGCACCAGCTCGCCCCAGATGAGCGGGCTGTCCTCATCGCTCCAGACGGTGATTGGCGTGCCGGGCATCGCTTCAGCCACGCGTTCTATGAAGCCTGACCACAACACTTGACGGGGATCGAGACCGCTTAACAGTGCCGTAACGCTGTCATGCGGTGTCGCCGCCATCAGGGCAGGAAGAAACGTTGCCGGATTGCGAACTGAAATGAAGATCTCAAGTGCATCGGTGTCGAAGATATCCTGCAATACTTCGAGCCGCTGTTCGGCCTTGCGATAGATCATGCCACCCTGAAAGGCGATCTTGGGCACCGAAAAGAAATGTTCATGCGACAGGATCAGCCGGTCAACGTGACCCGCGTCGTCATCCAGAATACTATCGAGCAACACGTCCCGTGCATCATCCGAGGGAGGCTGCCCCCCCAGCGCGTTCAGCATCTCGGAGATCAGCTTGCGGTATTTCCCCGGCCCCGGGATTGACACGCCCAACGGCCGCATGGCCTCGCGATTGCGCAACAACGTCTTGAACAGACGATCGCCGTCGGTCTGATGAACGCCTGCGTGAAGGACAACCTGCATCGGGTTTTGTCTCTTTTACCTCACGGGCAGTATAGGCGCTTTGACCCGGAAGAAAACCGCGTTCGCCCAGAGTTCAGAAAATCGGCATTTGGCGCAAAATAGCCTCTTGCACCGCACGCCAAGTCTGAGTAATCAGCCGCGCAGTGCCCCTATAGCTCAGCTGGTAGAGCAACTGATTTGTAATCAGTAGGTCCGCGGTTCGAGTCCGTGTGGGGGCACCATAATACATATCTCAAAGCAGATACCTTGTGCACTTTGCAAGCGCTGCGGCGCAACGAGACCCATTAGTCATTCTCGCCCAGTTGCACAGACAACGTCGCTAAAGCCAAAAGCCCGGCAACGCACCGCTGAATCATGGGGGGTTGATCCCACGGTTTGAAGGTGTGTGACCTTCTCAGTAATGGATGAAAGCATTGCGGGACGCGTTAGCGACCAATGCGCCAGGACCGTGTACGCCGCGCGCGCTGCAATACAGCGATTGCAGGTTATGCGCTTGGAGTGAAAACGGCGCGATATCGCGAAGGTCTTCAAATTCATGAACGCGATAGTCTTTCAAAATGCCGATGGTCTGTTCCTCGCTGTAAACGGCTGGTTTACGCCAAAGCTGGATGAATAGGTCTGAGCGGAGCAGGTTTATGTTTGAATTTTCGACGAAACGTAGAACCCTTCTTATTGCCAGTAATTTGCGAATTTCGGATTGAGCGCCCCTGTGGCATTGGCGGGGCGATCAAAGGGCTATGAGCCAGAGATTTGCTTGGCTTTTTCGACAAGAACTTCGGCCTGGCGTATCGAAGCGTAGTCAATCAGGCGACCGTCAAGTGAGACCGCGCCTTTTCCTGCAGCTTCTGCTTCGGCCATGGCATCAAGGATGCGTTGAGCCTTTGTAATCTCTACTTCCGACGGGCTCATGACCTCGTTGGCGAGGGCGATCTGGCTTGGATGGATCGCCCATTTGCCTTCACATCCCAAAACAGCTGCGCGGTAAGCGGCGGCGCGGTAGCCGTCGGCGTCTTGAAAATCCCCAAACGGGCCATCGATGGGACGCAACCCGTTTGCCCGGGCTGCGACCACCATTCGCGCGAGTGCATAATGCCACATGTCGCCCCAGTGGGACGCCCGGTTTCCGTCCTCATTGTCCGACGTCAGCGCCAATGGGACAGTTTAGGGTG
>CAZCOX010000067.1:0-14012 GCA_964500115.1 uncultured Rhodobacterales bacterium | reverse complement strand
ACTTCTTCAAGGCTGCCAGATATGTTGCAGATTAAATGGACGACGCTCTAGCCTCTCGTGAACGTATTGGCGATGAGCTTCTAAGGTCGGGTAATGGTAAAGGCTCTCACCTGCGAAAATCATTTTCTTGTTCTGGATCTCGTTCCGCTGGCCATTCTTCATCCGGCAAAAAACGTGCAACTGCTTGTAGTCGCCATAAAGCACCCACGAATAAAAACTGAGCGAGTCGCCCGGCTTTACAAAGATGTCGCCACCCACGTTAATCGCAAGCTGTGACGCTCCGCGCGTGTACACAAGACACTCGCCCATTTCCTCAGAAAAGGTTTGCGAGACGTTGGCCGTTATCTCAGGCCATCCATTGGTGCCCACACCGACATTCCCATATCAGACTTTCAGCAGTCCTATGCCGCAGTCAATTTGCACACGGATCAAGGACTTAGACACCTCCGCCTCTTTGGTGAAGTCTCACATACGCACTGGGAATAATTTCCCACGCCAGAGGGTAGTTTGATCCGCATGTCAGAACTGACCAGCCCTCGTTGGAACCGCCAGGCGGTTTATATAGACCAATAACCGACAGCATTCGCGAGAACCCTCGCATCGCAATTCAGGCGGTCCCGCCGGCCGTTACGCGTGAACCTGGAAGGGGGGCATGCACGGGAATAGGCCCGGTGACGATACCGCTATGATCTCTGACGCAATGGGCGCAAAATCCGCCCGGAAATGCGCCGTGCTCTTTACCACAACGATCCTTGCTTGGGCCGGGTCGAGACCAAAATGGGTAAACTGCGCAAGGTCGAGGCATTGGTTACGGATGCTCGATACAACCACAGTGACATCCGCCGCGACATCCTCAAGCTTTAGCGCACAGGATGGACCGAGCGTGGCAACGCCACCTCCATACATCTCGCCGGTATACTCCACTTGTCCGTCGCTTAGCGCTGTGACTCGAAACCGACCAGCATACGGCGCGTCTTCGGGCAGACCAGATTGGCCCCCGAGCGTGCCCTCAATCACCGCATCAAGTCCAGCATTGTGCGCTTTGTTGGCGAGGGTAGGATCGCTCATCAGTCCCACCAACGCGTTCTGAGCCTTAGCATCAATCAAAGCCCCCAAAACCCCGGTCGTGTCGGAAGATGCGCCAGCGCCGGGGTTGTCCTGAACGTCGGCCAACACCACCGGTTTGCCGTCATTGCGGCACATAGCACGTGCCACGGCGTCGGAGGGGAGTATCAATGACGTGTCAAATCGTGTCTCGGCCGCCTCAAGCTGCGCAAATACGGCATGGGCAAGCTCATCGGCCTGAGCTGTCGTCTCCGCATAAGCAATCACCGAAGGGCGCGCGTCAGGCGTGTTGCCAGCGGTAAAGCCCAACGCCAGTTCGACATGCGCCTCTTTCCTGTCAGGCAGGTCGGCATAAAGGCTCTTTGCCGGATCCAAGCTGGTAATCTGTGCATGCAGAGGGATCTGTGCGGCGGCTCGTTGGAAGGCTTTGGCCGGGCGCATTCCATGCAGCAAAGGCTGCATCCGATCCCAGCACCGCGCGCCGGTCTCTGCCATGTCGAGATGCGGGTAGGTCTTGAAGATACAAATCTCATCTGCAAGCTCCACCAGCCGCTCTGAAATGTTGGCATGCATGTCGAGGCTCACGGCAATCGGCATGGACGGGCCAACGCGGGCACGAATACGCGCCAGCAATTCGCCTTCACCGTCGACATGCGTGTCCGTAATCATCGCGCCGTGCAGATCGAGATATATCCCATCCAACGGCGCCGCAGTCTGCAAACCGCTCAGGATGCGGCCCAATATCGTATCAAAGGCGTGGTCGGTCACTGGCCCCGACGGTTCTGCTGCACACCACAAGATCGGATATATCTCGGCACCCGCCGACAAAGCGGCGCCCGCGAACCCGGCAATGGGCAGGTTCATGCCCGTAGTGCCCGAGATCACTTTGGAACCGGTCAGCAAGCCTGGCCAGCTGTCTGCCATCTGGAACTCGGTCAGCCCCGCGCGCCCGATGCCATAGCTGTTGGTTTCATGCTGAAACCCGGCAATCGCGATGCGCGGCATACCAGATCAAGCCGGTGACAAAGACTGTTGGAGGATCTCGCGTAGTTTGGCCGCAACGACGCCGGGCTTGTGGCGCACGAGCGAGACATGCCCCAGCCCAGGAATCTCGTGCAACGTCCCGTTGGGCGCGAGATCAGAGACCACCTTGCACATCGACGGCGCGGTCTGCACGTCCTCGGAGAAGGCAATTACGTGAAACGCCACTGGGCAGGTCTTGAGGCCCTCGCGGCAGTCGAAATCCAGACACGCCTGCCATTGGTCAATCGTGTCCTGCGGATCGCGGTCGCGGAACCGTTCAGTGTAGCTTTCCTTGACCTGCGCCCAAAGCTCAGGGTCATGCAGCGCTTTGGCCGGAAACGCATAAGCGGCGTAATGCGGGGCGAGGAAATAGTCTGGCAGGGTGATGCCCGCTTTGCGCAGATCGATCTCGGCTTGCATCCAGTCCCGGGTAAACCCGTCGATATAGGCGGCGGTGCCCATCGGAATGGCGACCTGCACCTTGCCCGGAAAATCAATAGCCGTGGCCTGTGTGACCAACCCGCCCAGCGACAGACCTGTTACCACCGCGCGTCCACCACAGAAAGCATCAATCACCGCCGCGCAATCGCGCGCGTAGTCGGCCATTGACCAAGGTGGCGCTGGTGCCGTTGTATTACCCGCGCCGCGCGGATCGTATGAGATGCAGCGATATCGGTCGGACAGATATGCAAACTGCTGCGAATAGGCGTCAGCGACCTGATCACCCCCCGGAACAAAGACCACGTCCGGTCCTTTGCCTTCGATCACCACGCGCATAGTCACGCCATCCGGCGTTGTGAGGGAATGAAACTCGGCTTTGTCGCCAAAGCCCGGAAAGACGGCCATGCGGTACCTCCTCAGACGTGGTCGCGGGGTATGTCTTCATGCCAGGTTCGGGTCAACACCTCGCCCTCGGCGTCCTGCGCTTTGAGTTCTGCCGTCACTCGCCACACATCGCGAACCGCCTCGACCCTGACAAAGCTCTTCACTTCAGCGCGCCAATCTCCACGTGAAAAGCTTTTGCGCCAACGGCATGTTCCTTTGGCAGAATTCGGTTCGTCAGGGTGAATGTCGAACCTGTCTTCATTCTCATATCGCATCGTGATGCCACTGTGCAGATGCGTATGCGCGCCGGTGTCCATCGACCGCGTGTAGGTCTCAATTCCGGTCGGGTAATCCACCGTCATCGTACGCCCGCTGCTGCCATCGCTGATCACCTCGGTCTCAACCGGCGCTGCACCTTCGGATTGCGCAAAATCCGCCAGCGCCGGGCCATCCTGCGCCGGGTCGTGCAACGGCAAAACCAAGCGCGCATGCGTCAGCGTCAACTCTGCCCTCCGCGACGATGGGAAGATCAACGGCCAGTATGACTGCGACAGAGCCAGTCGCAGACGATACCCTGCGGGGATACGCTGCCCAATCACGTTGAGCTGCACGGATGCGTCCACCGGGGTGCCAATGGGCAGCGGTTCGGGGTCCGAATGACTGTTGCGATGCGTGAGGTTCAGCACGCCAAAGCTAATCAGCGTCGCAGCGCCATCGGGCGCGACGAGCGACAGCACCGCCGCTAGGTTAGCTTGCGAGACATCGCTGGCAACCTCAGCATGCAGCATGGGAAAGCCAAAAATCTCCGTATCCTTGCCCAGCGGCTCGGTGTCAAACACGGCCATGCGTCCAAGTTCCCGGTTCTGATCCAGAGGGCCATCCGGGTCCGCGCCATACATGCACCACGTGGGGGCGGCGTGACCGGCGGTCTCTGGACAGGCGATGGTGATAGCGGTGTCGGATGCTGTTTCTGTAAGGGCGCCCGGCGTGACATGCAGCACTTTCTCGCGTGTGACAGGTGACGGCCAACCGGGCGCAGAGACCCAACGCCCGGGCCGCTCCGTCGAAGCCGGGTCTGGAGCCTTCGGCTCCTGCATCCAGGCGCGGATCATTGGTTCCTCCATGATCCCGGTCTCAACACCCTTCAGGTGCTGATCCCACCAGCGTAAACACTCTTGCAGGAACCCAATGCGCGGACCGGGCGTCGCGAAATGCGGATACTTATGCGCCCAAGGCCCCACCAGCGCCTTTCGCGGGCAGGAGAGGTTTTGCATCATGCGAAAGATTGGATTGGTGTAGCCATCGGCATACCCCCCGACAGCATAAACCGGCACCTGAACTGCCGTGTAATCCTCGCAAATCGACCCATGCTGATAGAGCGCATCGCGCCGCTGGTGCCGCATCCAGTCCAGAAACCACAGCCCATTATTCTCCAGCCGCTCCACCCACATGTCGCGCCACCGCGCGCCTACAATCTCGGGGTCCGGCGGCGTGTTGCAGATCGCAAAGGCCGTTGCGCCCCAAGCGAGCTTGTCGGTCAGCATCGCGCCACCCATGAAATGGATGTCATCGGCATAACGGTCATCGGTCGAACACAGCGTGATGACAGCGCCCAACGCCTCGGGTTGCCGCGCCGCGACCTGCAGCCCGTTAAAACCGCCCCAGCTGATCCCGATCATCCCCACTTTTCCAGAGCACCAACGTTGCGCCGCCAGCCAATCGATCACCGCCAGGGCATCGTCTTGCTCTTGCAACAGGTACTCGCCGAGGCAGACGCCTTCGCTGTCACCCGTACCGCGCATATCAACCCGAACCCCGGCGTAACCGTGCCCAGCGAAATAGGGATGGGTCAGGTGATCGCGCTCCGCCGTCCCGTCACGTTTGCGATACGGCAGGTATTCAAGGATCGCAGGTACCGGATCGTCCTCGGCATCCTCCGGCAACCAAATCCGCGCAGCCAGCCGGGTGCCATCGGGCATGGGAATCCACGTATTGTCGATCTCGCGCACCTTGCGCGGAAAGTCGGTTTTGACGGCAATAGACTCCATCACATACCGTTCCTCGGGATTGTGTATGTTTTCTCACGCGAGAAAACCTCTTCTTCGCCTGACCAACAGGTAACGCGAGAAGTGAGGTGAAACTCCGTTTCCGTCGCAGTCTGTTCTGCAAAACAGCTGATCTTGGCGTGCCAATCGTCGCGCTCAAAGCTGGCTGTCTGTTCCATCGTTGCCCGCGCCGACAGCGGATCGTCTGCATGTATCATGTATTTCCGGTCAGAGATATCGCTCAGTACTGTGCCCGTCTCATCCAGCCGCAAATCCCCCACTGGGCCGAACACGCCACCATCGAGAAAGAACCGATGCGTGGTCTCGCCCGTGGCCAGATCGGTGTGAAAAGACCGCTCCATAGAGCCACCGCGCACCCGGGTAACGCGCCGCTTGAATTCGCTTTTCTCCGGCTCTGGCAGGTCGCGCGGCGTGTCCTCGGTCCCGTTACGCACCGGCAGCGACAAGGCGGACTGACCCGGTGTCAGCGTCAGCGTCACAGGCTTTGGCGAGGGCCAAAGGATAGGCCAATAAGCGGAGGCGATCTGGACCACGAGCCGATGCCCAGCTTTGATCCGATAGCCAATGCCATGCAGCGGGACAGTGATGTCCATCACCTCGCCCGGCACAACCGCTTCCGGGTCGGTGTCGTTGTTGCGATGTGTCAGGTTGGCAAAGCCCCGCGTGATCAACGTCTGCCCACCGTCAGGGGCCTCATCTACCAACTGGACAGCCACAAAGCCCTGCCTTTGGTCCGCGCTGACTTTGAGGTCCACACTTGGCCGCCCCAGAATGTCGAGCGGGGTCTCCAATACGTCTCCGTGAAACTGCAGTGCGCCGCCCGCATCGACACGTGCGTCTGTGGGCAAATCCCCCGGGATCGCAAAAGAGCACATATCGCCGCCAGCGGCCCCAAAGGTCTGCGGCGAACAGATCGACTGGTCTGCTCCGGTCTCAGAGGCCCCACCAAGTGTCCCGCCATTCAACCAAAGCGTTTGGGTGTCCACATTGGCCGACGGCCAAGCGGCCTCCTCCACCCAAACGCCATCCCGTTGCTTGCGCGCACCATCGGGTGGGGCGCTGTCTTGCAGGTAAAAACGTAAAGGCGGCTCGTCCATCAAACCGGTGTCGATGCCTTTTAGCCAATGGTCCCAAAACCGGATGGCTTCCCCCACAAAGTCCGCTTTCGGCCCGGGTACGCCCTCGTGCGGATAGAGATGCGCCCAAGGTCCCATCATGACCTTCACTGGCCCCTTCAAGTGTTCGGCAATCCGAAACGGCGTGTCCCGGAAAAGGTCCGCCCAGCCGCCAAAGAAATAGACCGGCACCTCGACATTCGCGTAATTCTCGCAGATCGATCCGCGCCGCCACATCTCATCATGGGTCTGGTGCTCCAGCCACATGGCGGGCCAAAAACGCATGCCCTCCAGCCGGTCTTTCCACATGTCGAGCCAGCGGTCCGCGCCCACAACCTGCGGGTCTGGCGGCATCGCATTATAGAGCTGCATAATGCTGCCCCACCAGAAATTGTCGTTCGCCAGACACCCCCCGTAGAAATGGATGTCCTCGCGCCAGCGGTCGTCGCAGCCCATGACGGGGATGATGGCCTTCAGCGCGGGGGGCCGCAGCGACGCCACCTGAAACGAATTATAGGCCCCCCAGCTTTTCCCAAACATGCCCACGTTGCCATCACACCAATCTTGCGCCGCAATCCAGGCGATCACATCGACGCCATCTTGCATCTCTTGGTGCGAATACTCATCCTCGGCCACGCCGTCGCTGTCTCCATAGCCACGAATATCAACGCGGATCGCGGCATAGCCCGCATTGGCAAAGAGCGGATGCATGCTTTCGTCCCGCATGCGGGTACGGTCACGGCGACGATAGGGGATGTATTCCAGAATGCAGGGCACCGGGGTCTTGCGGGCGACCTCAGGCAACCACAAACGGGCGGCGAGTTTTGCGCCATCTGGCATCTCGATCCAGACAGTTTCGATGACCTCCGTCATCAGGCAGGCTCCGATACAGGTGGCTTCGCGCCCGGCGACAGAGGGAAGTGACAAGCCACATCCCCCGCAGGCGGCGGCACACTCCGGCACTTTTCCTGCGCCCAGGGACAACGGGTGTGAAACTCGCACCCCGGCGGCCGCGCCAAGAGCGACGGCACTTCTGCAGGCAGAGTGATCCGGTCATGCACCTTGTCTGGGTCAGGCTCCGGATTCGCAGACAAAAGCGCCGCTGTATAGGGATGGCGCGGATTGGCAAACATCTCTTCCGTCTCGCCGATCTCGACAAATCGGCCCAGATACATCACCGCCGTGCGGTCCGCCACGTGATGCACGACGTGCAGGTTGTGCGTGATGATCACCATCGCCAACCCCAACCGCTCGCGCAGATCGTTCAACAGGTTCAGCACCTCGCCCTGCACCGACACATCAAGGCCCGCCGTCGGTTCATCCGCAATGATCAGCGCTGGATCGAGCGCAATAGCGCGCGCCACACCGACACGTCTGGCCTGACCGCCAGACAGCTGATGCGGATAGCGCGAGGCAAAATCGGCTGGCAGCCCCACGAGGGTCAAAAGCCGCGAAGCTTCTTCGCGCAGATTGCGCCCGTCATGCCCGTGAATGCGGAACGGTTCGGTCACCAGGTCGCCCACGGTCATGCGCGGCGACAGGGACCCAACAGGGTCTTGAAACATCATCGACATGCGCTTGCGCACAGGTTTCATCTGGCTTTTGTTCAGCGTGTCGATGCGTTGCCCGTCAAAGGTGATCGACCCTTCCGAAATGTCCTGAAGCCCGTTGACCGCACGCGCCAAAGTCGTCTTGCCAGACCCACTTTCACCCACCAGCGCGAAGGTCTCGCCGGGTCGTACGGAAAAGCTGACGCCGGCCACACCCAAGATCGCGCTGCGGCTCAAAAGCCCGCCAACCGGAAAGGCCACTTGCACGTCATCGACCGATAGGATCGGAGCATCACTCATGCAGACACCTCCGCTTTCGCGGTCTCCTGCGCAAGGTTGCATCGCGCGGCGTGACCGTTCCCCAGATCAACCTCGGGCTGCGGCGTGTCACAGCCTGGATGCCGTTTCAGGCATCGCGCGGCAAACACACACCCCTGCGGACGGGCGCGCAAATCGGGGATCTCGCCTGGGATGGTGGGCAAAACGCGTGTGCGCTCGGTCTGCCGCGCAGGGTCACATTCCAACAATCGCCGCGTATAGGGATGCCCGGGCGAATTGAACACGTCGCGCACCGTCCCACGTTCGACAACCTCACCAGCATACATGACAACGACGTCGTCACAGAGTTCCGCAATCACACCCAAGTGGTGCGAAATGAACATGACCGAACAGCCGATCTTTTCCTGCAAGTCCTTGAGCAGTTCAATTGTGGTCACCTCGAGCGTCGCATCCAGCGCCGTTGTCGGCTCGTCCGCAATCAAAAGCGCAGGCTCCATCATGAGCGCCATGGCAATCGCGATCCGCTGCTTCATGCCGCCCGAGAATTGGTGCGGAAACCGCTCCAATGCGCTTTCGGCATCGGGAATACGCACAAGCCTCAGCATCTCGATCGCGCGATTGGCTTTCTGCTCTTTCGAGGCGCTATCGCGATATTGGATGTTGATCATCTGCTGACCAACCGACAGCACCGGGTTCAGCGCGCCCATCGGGTCTTGGAACACGGTTGAAATACGCGGGCCCCGCAGATCTTGCATCTCTTTTGGGGACAGCTGGGTCAGGTCCTGCGCGCCTTCGAACAAGATCTGGCCGGATCGTATCTCACCATTGTCGGCCAAGAGCCCCAGAATGGCGTTGATCAGCGTAGATTTCCCGCAGCCGGACTCGCCCACGATGCCAACGATCTTGCGCTCCTCCACGTCAAAGCCAACGTCTTTGAGCGCGTGCAATGGGCCGTCTTCGGTCGAGAAAAAGACGTTTAACCCGGAAATGGAAAGCGTGCTCATCAGCGTCCTTTCAGCCGCGGGTCAAAGACGTCGCGGAGCGTTTCGCCAAGGAAGGTAAAGCCCAGCGTGGTGATGATGATCGGCACGCCGCCTGCAATCGCAATCCACGGCGTTTCGCGAATTTGCGCAAACCCGTCATTGAGTATCGACCCCCAGCTTGGGGTCGGCGGGCGCACGCCCAACCCGAGAAAGCTCATACCCGCCTCAATCGCGATCACGACAGGAATGTCCATCGACGCCAGAATGACCAGCGGCCCTATCACGTTGGGCATAATGTGCACCCGCAGAATCCGTGCCGTCGAGGCACCGGCGCTTTGGGCTGCTGTCACAAACTCGGAGGATTTGATCGCTATCGTCTGCGTCCGCACGATCCGCGCATAGCCCGGTACATTGACAAGGATCACAACAAGGATGACCGCCGTCAGCGACGGGCCTGTGATGGTCACAAGCGCCAGCGCCAGCATCACGGTTGGGAAGCTCTTCATCGCGTCAAAGATGAGGATCATCAGATTGTCGAGCCAGCGCGGCCCGTATCCCGCGATCAGACCCAGCACGATCCCGATGACCAGCGAGATCGCAGTCGAGACGAGCGCCACATAAAGCGCGATGCGCCCGCCATGCAGAACACGCGCAAAGAGGTCGCGGCCAAGCTGATCAGTGCCCAACAGATGCTCGCCTGATGGTCCTTCGAAACGGATGCGCGGGTTGATGCGGGTCGGGTCCCACTGGGTCAGGAAATCTGCAAAGACCGCGCCAAAGATCACCAGCAGAACGAGCGCAAGGCCAAACACACCCAACGGTTCTCGCATCAGGCGCTTCAGCGACCGTATCCATTCTGAGGTTTGCGGGGCGGGAGGGTTAGAAGCTGCTTCTGACACGGGGGTCCAATGCTCCTACGATTAGGTCTGCCACGAGGTTCAGCAGAACAAAAATGACAGTTGTGACAAGCACGGCACCGGTCACCACCGGAAAGTTGCGGGTCAGAATCGCGTCGTAGACCAGCTTCCCAACACCGGGGCGCGCAAACACGATTTCGGCAAACACGGCAGACGACAGCATCTGCCCGATGCCAACACCGAGGAGCGTGATGGTCGGCAGGATTGCAATGGTCAGCGCATAGCGATAGGTGATCGTGCGATCCGGCAGACCAAACGCGCGTGCGGTGCGGATGTGGCTGGCTTCAAGCACCTCCAGCATCGAAGCGCGCACCATCCGCGCGATGTAACCGACCCAACCCAGCCCCACCGCCAGCGACGGCAGAATGAGGTGCACCAGTTGGTCCCCGATGTCGCCCGGTTCGCCCGCGCCGATGGCTGGCAGCCATTGCAGCGTCACCGCAAAAACCAGTAGCGCATAAATCGCGATCACAAAGGACGGTACGGCGATGACGGCTACCGACAGGATGCCCACAAACCGGTCGGCAAAGCTGCCCCGGTTGATCGCCGCCCAGCACCCCAGAGGAATGCCCAGAGCAACAGACCAACTGATACCGCCTGCGATCAGCACAAGCGTAAATGGCAATTGCTCCATCACGACGTCCAGCACCGGTCGGCCTGAAAGCACCTCCTCACCCAGGTCGCCCGTCCAGGCACCTATGAAGAAGTTCCAGAACTGGACCCAGATCGGCTGATCCAGCCCCATCTTGATGCGCAGCGCCTCTTTCATTGCGTCCGTCGCCCGAGGCCCAAGAGCCACCGACGCGGGATCGCCCGGAACGAGGTAGATCATGCAGAACAGCAGGAACATCGCGAGCGACACGATGGCCACGGCCAGTCCCAATCGTTTGACGGCATAGTTCAGCATTGTGCCGGCCTTTGCAGGTGAAAAGGCGGGCCCGGTTGAGGCCCACCATCAGGCCCATCAGGCCGGTTTGAACTGCGCGTACAGCGACTCACCGTTCGGTTTAAGACCCGGATCAACGGTATCTTTGTGGATCGCGCCCACCACCTCGTGTGTAAGGAACACGTAAGACCCGCTTTCATCCATAAGCGCCTGCATCTGCTTGTAGATGCGATCACGCTCCGCCGGATCAGAGGTCACAAGGCCCTCATCATGCAACGCTTTGTATTCGGCATTGTCGAAGCGCTCCCAGTTCCAGACGCCGACCTGCTCGGGCGTAAACCAAACGGTCGCCCAGCTCGGGTCAGGCTGCATGGAAAAGCGGCTCAAAACCAATTGCAGATCCATGAAATAGTCGCCCTCTTTCGACCCGAGCGACCAGAACGTGCCACTGTCGTTCTGCTTGATCTCACAATTGATGCCGACATCGGCGAGGTTGGCCTGAATGACCTGCGCGGCGGTGAGGCGCTCTGTCTGGTTCAGGATATCCAGCGTAACGTTCAGACCTTCGGCACCGGCCTCGGCCAACAGCGCTCGCGCTTTGTCGGGATCGTAGCCATACGTCACGCTATCCCGTGCGCCGGGAAGGCCCGGGGCCACGATGCCGTTGCCCACGGAAGCCGCCCCGAAATAGGCCGCATCGACAACAATCTCACGGTCAATGGCATGCTGGATCGCGCGACGAATGCGAATGTCTTTAAGCGCTTCGTTATCCTGGTTGATGCCCAGCCAGACATAAGCAAGCGATGGTTTTTCAACGACGACGGAACCGGCGGGCGGGTCTTCCTTGAGACGCGGCAGCGAAGATACAGAGGTCCACGTATAGTCCAGATCGCCCGCTTCAAACCCGCGTTCGGCTGTGGCCGGATCTTCAATCGGGATAATGTGGATTTCTTCAAATGCGCCCGGCTCACCCGGCCAATCTGGGTTGCGCGTCAGCACGGTGCGCTGTTTTGGCACCCATTCCGAAAGCGTGTAACGGCCGAACTGACCAACCGGGTCAGTTCCGATCTTCCCGCCCGCCTCTTCGACCGCCTTCTTCGAGACGATGCAGCCCGCAGGTGTCGGCAGTGTTGTGGTCCAAAGCGGCACAAATGCGTTCTTGAGCTTGATCGTGCCTGTATACGTGCCGGTGACCTCGACCATATCGAGCGCCGCCCAGTCTCCTGCATAGGGGCTTTCGTTCGCCGGATCGGCGATACGTTCGATAGAGAATTTGACGTCTTCGGCAGTGACTTCGCCGTAGCCACCCGAGAACATCATGCCTTCGAGCAGCGTGAAGTTGATCGTCGTATCATCGACCTGTTCGATAGAAGACACGGCCACAGGGCGCCAATCCCATTCGTCGCCGGCCACGGGTTCGATCAGCGGCGCGTAGATCTCGCGGATGATGTCATCTTCGGGCAGGGACAGACGGAACGCAGGGTCCAAGACCTGAAGGTCCGAATAGGAGCGAACCGTCAGGATCTTTCCGTCCTGACTGACCGCCATATGCGGAAACGCCATGCTGGCGGCACCAAATGCGCCAGTCGTGGCAAGAAAAGACCGGCGGCTCAGGCCGGATTTCGGGGGTGTTGTCATCTCAATCTCCCTGATGTCGATGGAATGGAAGTCATGTGCCGGTACGGTGTTTCTGCGCGGCCCGCGCCTTGACCGGCTCGGTGTCAGTGTCTTCGTGGACCGCGTATTTCGGAATGATCACGGGCGAGTTCACCCAAATCAGGCGCGCTGGCTTATCGCTCTTGTTGCGCGTCGCGTGCAGGATTTTTCCCGGAAAGCTAAAGCTGTCACCCGCACGCACGGTGATAACCTCATCCTCAAGTGTCAGCACCAACTCCCCTTCAAGAACAAGGCCGTGCTGCTCGCCCTCGCGGCTGTAAATCTCGTCTGCCACATGCTCGCTGTGGGGTGGGTATTCTGAGACGCCCATGTGAAACGCACCGCCCAATGACGAGGACAAGAGCGCATCGGAATAGCCTGAAACAGAGGCCGGTTCGCCGTAGAGCAGGTTCAGGTTCCGGCGGTTGGCTTGGCGCACCACATATGTGCGTTCTAACGGGCCGTCGCCTTCCCGACGGCTGAAAAACCATTCGTCGGGCACGCCGAGGCCAACAGCGATCTTGGAGATTTTGCTCAAGGTGGGGCTGGTGCTGCCCCGCTCGATGGCGCTGAGATGACTGACGGACACGCCGCTGGCGGCTGCCAGGTCCGCAAGCGTCATTTGCCGGGCCCTGCGCAATTCACGGACTTCGGCACCGAATGTCACCATGCTTTCTTCTGGCGACACGCGCGGCTGTGAGTGCTCCTTTGGCCGTTCCACCGAATCCCCCTGTTCCGGTCTTACGTTGGGGAAGTGTATCCACATCACGGCACATGGAAAGAAAAAACTTTGAAAATTCCCATATGCGGAAAATTTCTGTGAAATTTCCGAACGCCCAATGGCGCGACCGGAGCCAAAACGCGTCACAGACCGTAGTGTGGAAGTCGCGTGATTATGCCGAACGTGAAACCGCCCACGTCAGGCATTGAAGTCACGGCGTCGTTTTCCTGCAAAATCCTTTGCTCGGAAAATGTTCTTGCAAGAGTTTCCGTGCGTTTGTTTGAGTGCACCACGCACAGGAACTAACCACGAAACGAGGCCCGCCTTTGGACAGCACCGCAACTGACGGACCTTACGATGTCACAACCACCGAGCATTTGTGGATCACGATGCCCGGCGGCACCCGTCTGGCCGCGCGTCTGTGGCTCCCAGATGTAGCGGCCAAGACCCCGGTACCCGCGCTCTTTGAATACATCCCTTACCGCAAGGTCGACATGGTCCGCGCGCGTGACGAACGCAATCATCCCTATTTCGCCTCCCACGGCTATGCTTGTCTGCGGATCGACATGCGTGGCTCGGGCGACAGCGAGGGTCACATGCCCGACATGTATACTGACGCTGAATTGTCTGACGCCCGAGATGTGATCAGTTGGATCGCCGCGCAGCCTTGGTGCAATGGCGCGGTGGGCATGTTCGGCACATCCTGGGGCGGCACCGCATCGCTGCAAGCGAACCTCGACGCGCCCGGCCCGCTCAAAGCGATCATTGCCGTGTGCGCCACCCATGACCGGTATGAAGATGATATCCACCACATGGGCGGTTGCCTCCTCACCGACACGTTCGAATGGGGCGCGACGCTGCCCGCCATTTTGGGTGCGCCTCCCACGCCAGAATCCGGCCCTGACTGGAAAGAGCGTTGGTTGGCA
>CAZCOX010000066.1:5741-14407 GCA_964500115.1 uncultured Rhodobacterales bacterium | reverse complement strand
GGAAATGCTCGAACTCGCCTCGCTGGGCGCCAAGGTGCTGCAAACCCGCTCGGTTGAACTTGCCATGCGCTACAAGGTGCGCCTACGCGTGTTGTCGAGTTTCGAAGAACAATCTGACGATGCAGGCACTCTGGTCTGCGACGAGGAGGATATCATGGAAAGCAATGTTGTGGCCGGTGTGGCCTATTCCCGCGATGAGGCCAAAATGACCCTCGTCTCTGTCGCCGACCGCCCCGGCATCGCCGCCGCGATCTTCACGCCTCTTTCGGAGGCTGGCGTGAACGTCGACATGATCGTGCAAAACATCTCCGAAGAAGGCCGCACTGACATGACCTTCTCCTGCCCCACTGATCAGGTGGCGCGGGCCGAAAAAGCCATGACGGATGCCAAAACACGCGGCGACATCAATTTCCACGACATCGTCGCCGACACCAACGTCGCTAAGATCTCGGTCGTCGGCATCGGCATGCGCAGCCACACCGGCGTCGCCGCCAAGATGTTCGAGGTGCTGTCGAAAGAAGGCATCAACATCAAAGTCATCACCACCTCCGAGATCAAAATCTCGGTCTTGATCGACCGCAAATACATGGAACTGGCCGTGCAATCCCTGCACGACGCGTTCGAACTGGAGAAGGCGGCGTAAACCCGCTCAGGTGTCCATCGCGCCGTCCCAGTCATAGACAACAATATTCGCAGTCTCTCGTGCAGACAGGCTGCGATAGAGGGCACGGGCGGGCGCATTGTCGACCTCCGTGGCAAGCCAGACACCCTTGCACCCACGGTCGCGCGCGATGTCGATTAGCCGCAGACAAAGCTCTGATGCAATGCCGCGACGCCGCCACTCAGGTTCAACGCCGACTTCGTTGAGAAAGAAAACCGGCGCTTGATCGGGGTGCAACACCATCACCCCCGATGCAAACCCAACGACAACTTCACCGACGCGCGCGAATATCAACTCGTGCCCAACATCCTGAACAAACGCATCCAACTGATCTGGCTTGACGGGGTTATCAAAAACCTCCGCGCACTCAAGATACGGCGCCGTATCCTCTGTCAAACGATGATAGGTAACGTCTTGCTCCATGGCGCTTTCTTAACCACCAACCGGAATTTCACCAATCCAATCCTTTCAGTCATTGCACCTCAATCGCCGCTTTCCCTGACGTTTTGCTCAGCCTATAGTTGACCCGACGACGACGGGGCAGCGGGCCGAATGGCAGACAGATATGAAAGCGAAAGCCGCAAGCTGCTGGGCCGTTTGCGGGACACGATGGCGAGCGAAGCCGCGGGGCAAGAGCGGCTTGATCAGATCACCCATCTGACCGCCGATTCCATGGGCACCGAAGTGTGTTCCATCTATCTCTTCCGCGATGACGAAACGCTGGAGCTTTGCGCGACAGAGGGCCTGAACCCCGAGGCGGTGCACCAAACCCGTATGAAACTCGGCGAGGGCCTTGTGGGCCGCGTCGCCCGCACCGGCAAACCGGTCAATACCGCCGATGCGCCGTCCGCGCGGGGTTTCCGCTATATGCCGGAAACGGGCGAAGAGATTTATTCGAGCTTCGTAGGCGTCCCGATCCAACGACTTGGTGAAAAGCTGGGCGTGCTGGTCGTGCAATCCAAAGAAGCCCGTGAATTCAACGCCGACGAGCTGTATGCGCTCGAAGTTGTCGCCATGGTTCTGGCCGAGATGACCGAACTCGGCGCCTTTGTCGGCGAAGGCGCCGCCCTGCGCGCCCGCCACACCGAGCCGGTATTGCTGCGCGGCGTGACCGGTCAGGAAGGCACCGCCGAGGGACATGTCTGGCTGCACGAACCCCGCGTTGTCGTGACCAACCTTGTGGCCGATGATCCCGACACCGAGCGAACCCGCCTTTTGGAAGCGGTCGAAAACCTGCGCATCAGCGTGGACCAATTGCTGGCCGGTGCGTCGGGTGACACCGAACAGGTTCAGGTGCTCGAAGCGTACCGGATGTTCGCCAACTCCAAAGGCTGGCTGCGCCGGATGGAGGAAAGCATTGATCGCGGCCTCAGCGCCGAAGCGGCAGTGGAAAAAGAACAATCCGACGTGCGCGCCCGCATGAGCCAGGCCACCGACGCCTACCTGCGCGAACGGCTGCAAGACCTTGACGATCTGTCCAACCGCCTGCTGCGCATTCTGACGGGTCAAGGCGCACAGACCGGCGCGGAACTCCCTTCGAACCCTATCCTTGTCGCCCGGAACATCGGGCCCGGCGAACTTCTCGAATACGGTCGCAAACTGCGCGGGATCGTGCTCGAAGAAGGTTCGGTCGGCAGCCATGCCGCCATCGTCGCCCGCGCGCTTGCCATCCCACTTGTCATCAACACAAAGCGCATTCAGAACGAGGCGCTCAACGGTGATCACATCATGGTCGATGGCGATCAGGGGGTTGTGCACCTGCGGCCCGACGACACCGTCGTCACCGCTTTCCGCGACAAGATTGCGATGCAGGCCAAGGCGCAGGAACGCTATGCGTCGATCCGCGATAAACCAGCCACGTCTCTCTGCGGAAAAACCATCCGCCTTGATATGAACGCGGGCCTTATGGCCGACCTCCCGTCACTGGAAAGCTCCGGTGCCGAAGGCGTGGGCCTCTTTCGCACGGAACTGCAATTTCTGGTGCGCAATCAGATGCCGAAACGCACGGAACTGGCAGCACTCTACGCCCGCGTACTGGAGGCCGCCAAAGGCAAGCGCGTGGTCTTTCGCACGCTCGACATCGGGTCTGACAAGGTCTTGCCCTACATGGTCCCACAGGACGAACCGAACCCCGCCCTCGGGTGGCGGGCCATTCGTGTGGGCCTCGACAAACCCGGCGTCATGCGCATGCAGTTGCAAGCTCTGTTGCGCGCTGCCAATGGTCGCCCCCTATCGCTGATGTTTCCGTTCATTGCGCAATACGAAGAATACCGCAGCGCGCGCGCGGAGATGGACAAGGCCATCGCGCGTGAACGCAAGCTGGGCCATGTCGTGCCTGAAAGGATCGAGGTGGGCGCGATGCTCGAAACCCCATCGCTCGCTTTCGCCAGCAAACGGTTTTACGAAGAGGTCGAGTTTCTGTCGATCGGCGGCAACGATCTCAAACAGTTCTTTTTTGCCGCAGACCGCGAAAACGAGCGTGTGCGCCGCCGCTATGACACGTTGAACGTCAGTTTCCTGACCTTCATCGAAGACATTGTGAAACGCTGTGCCGAGACGAACACCAAACTGTCGTTCTGCGGCGAAGACGCCGGTCGCCCGGTCGAAGCCCTTTGCTTTGCCGCCATCGGTTTGCGCGCCCTGTCGATGCGCCCCGCCTCCATCGGGCCGGTCAAACACATTCTGCGCCGCACCAACCTGGACGAGGTGCGCGCCGTGATTGACCGTGCACGCGACGCCGGCGAACAATCCGTGCGCCCTGCCGTCATGGAATACCTGCGCAGCCATAACTAGAGCACCGTCCGGATAACTTATTCCAATTCTGCTTGCATGGGATGGATGTCAGTGGTGTGTGCAGATTGGCCGCGATCTGGTTGATCATGGTCAAGCGCTGTGCCCACCGATGCGCCAACCCAGATAAACCCCTTGGGACCGGCGAGTTTCACCCCCGACACGTCGCCACCTTTCCGTTTGATAGCCCCGCTATCCTTTTGAAATGCGGCTTGGTCAGGTGCGACATTGGCCACGTCAGAATGGGTCAGCTTTCCGGACGGTGCTCTAACCTCACGTGTGCTGCCAGGCAGGAGGAAGGACCGGCCCATAAGAGCCAGCCCCGCCTGCCTTTTGGCCACTGCGCAAATTGCCTTCTGGCAAATCCAATCGGGTTTTCCGATCCGCGCAGTGGCGCCATGAGGGTTGCAAGCGGCGACGTCGCGGACCGTGCCGGATCAATAAGTGGCCCGCACGCATCGCCGCCCGCAAAACATCCCGCCTTGCGTTGGAATATGGGCAATTTGACCCATTAACGTTAACACTTGTTGAACAGAGCGGACGATTTACCGAAAAATCACATCGCTTTCAGCGTACGCTTCAATTCTTCCACCAAAAGCGCCTCGGACTGGCCACTGTCACGTGCAAGCTTTCGCAAGCCGAAATGCACGTGGGCCATTTCCTGATAGTAGCTGGTAAAGGCATAGTTCGTTGCCGCCCCAGCCGCAGCCCCCAGGATCGGCACCGCTTGCGCCGCCAGCTTTTGACCGAGGACAGTCGCAAGTCTCGGGGCAACCGACTTCATGATACCGTGCACTGCGGTTCCGGTCAGCGTCACGCGGGTCGAGAAAAACGCCATGTTCGCCCCGTCGTCCGCCTCCAGCGGCCCGGCGCTGGCAAAGACGGTCAGACAATCCGCCAGCACCTCTGGATCGTTCGGATCAAACCCATGTTCCGCAGCGATCCCCTGTATGGCGCGCAGCAAAACCGTGGTGGTCACCGGCAGCTCCGCCAGAGCCGCGGGCAACCCACCTGCCCCGCCAACCGCACCCATAGCGGTTGTCACAGCCGTGTTCAGCCAACCCTTCTGGTCGGGCACAACACCGCGCGATTGTTTCGCAGCTTGCAAGGCAACATGCAACGCGCGCTCCGTTGCGCCCTCCAAACCGATTTTCACAGGATCGGGCAACCGCTCCAGCAGGTTCTCGGCCTTGCCGCCCACCATGTTCAAAACCTGCAAGCCCACGCCGCCCGCCGCCTTGTGCCGGCGCGCGAGCTCTGTAATGGCTGATTTTGTGTCGATGGCGATCAGGTCGGTTCCGGTCATACCCTTGTATTTGGGCCCTATTCCGCCGCGTTCAAGCGTCGCGCTCGACCGTACCGGTCACTCCGACCCAAGCGCCATCGGTCAATTCCAACCCCAAAACCCGCTCCGGGTTGGTGGGCGGCGGCATGATCACATCGGTCAGTTTCACAAAACCAAAGCGCTGGTAATAGGGCGCGTCACCGACCAGCAGCACCCTGTCCCAACTATCGAGCTTGGCCTGCGCAATGCTGTCTCGCATCAGCGCCCCACCCAGCCCTTCGCCCTGCGCGGTTGGGTGCACGGCAATAGGCCCCAGCAAGAGCGCCCGAATGCCGCCAATCCGCACCGGCCAATACCGGATCGCGCCGCCCAAGATGTTCTGATCATCCCGCGCCACGCGAGACAGCGACGCCACCGGTGCCACTCCATCGCGCAGGCGGTAGGACGACAACGCCTCGCGCCCCGGGGCAAAGCACAGGTCATAGAGCGCTTCGACCTCCCACCAATCATCCGCAGTTTCAGGGCTCAAGGTGAACATGGCACTGCTCTTTGACACTTCGCGAGCGGCAACACCCCCGTGCATTCCGCTGCGAAACGCCCTATCACGCAGGAAAACCTTCGGCAAACAGGGAAGCTGACCCAGATGTTTTATCGCCCCGCAGACGGCCACGGTCTGCCGCACAATCCGTTCAATGCCATCGTCACCCCCCGCCCCATCGGCTGGATCTCGACCCGTGGGTCTGACGGGCAGGATAACCTTGCCCCCTATTCCTTTTTCAACGCGGTGGCTTACGTCCCGCCGCAAGTGATGTTTGCCTCAACCTCCACCAAGCCCGACCGGGGCGACACCAAGGACAGCGTGGCGCAAATCCGCGACTCAGGTGTGTTCGCGGTGAACATCGTGGAATACGCGATGAAGGATGTGATGAACACATCGTCCGGCCCGTGGGAGCGGGATGTGGACGAGTTTGAACTGGCAGGCATCGAAAAGGCGCAATGCGAAACCATCGACTGCCCGCGTGTGGCGCAAGCGCCTGCGACGCTCGAATGCAATCTGACGCAGATTCACAAACTTGAAGGCGAGTCAAATTTTGCTGTCTTCGGTGAGGTCGTGGGCGTGCATATGCGGGACGATTGCCTTAAGGACGGCATTTTTGATGTGCTGAGTTTCAATCCGCTGACACGGATGGGCTATCGCGACTATTCGGTCATTCGCGAAAAATTCAGCCTCAAACGCCCCGGCGAATAATAGGTCAGCATCCACACCCAATTGTTTCGCGCGCGAAACAAAAGGTCCGATCCGGTCCTTTAACAAATGGTTAACAACGGAGACCCACATGGCTCTGAAACGACTTCTGACGGAATTTGGCATGGGCAGTTCGCTGCGCCGGCAGGACTATACCGAAGCTGCGTCGCGGGCGGTCAAGGACGCCTTGTGGCACAACTCGATCAACCTGGCCGAGCTTTACGGAAAAGACAAAACCGACATGGTGATCACCGTTGAGGTTGGGGTGCAAAACCCGGATGCGCTCGACACCGATGCCATCGCCGCGATCTTTCCGTATGGGCAAATCACCGTGGTGCCGCGCAAGGGTGGTCTGGACGTGCCGCGCTGTGATGGCGGCAAACCAACCGTGATTGCCAATGTCGCGATTTCGGTGGCTCTGGATGTGGAGGACCCGGCATGAGTGATCAGCGTTTCATCATCGAAATGGGCATGGGCAATGATCAGTACGGCATGGATTACACCAAGGCCGCAGCCCGCGCGATTGAGGATGCGATCCGCCATTCGTCCATCCCGCTTTTTGATGCGACGGGCCTGCCGCATGAGACAATGCGCGTGCAGGTGACCATAGGTGTAGCGGAGCCGGACAAGGTGGATTGTGACACACTGGTCGCAAAACTGCCGCGCGGCCGCGCCACGGTGACTGCCGTTGAGGGTGGTCTAAACGTGACGAACCCGGACAGTGGCAACACGCTCGTCATGGCGACAGCTGCGGTCGAAGCCTTTTTGCCGAGACAGGGCTAAGAAGCATGCCAAACCGCAAGACCGCAGCGGGCCGGAGCGCGTTTGTTCGCGCCGATTCTCGCAAGGTCATGATTTGCCAACCCAAGGGTTTTCCGGCAATTTGACGCCATGGGAGTGCTACAGGCGGAACATAATACCCTTCTGGTGATCATGTCCGTCGTGATTGCGCTGGTCGCCGGGTTCACCGGGCTGTCGCTGACGCGCGAATTGTCCAAGAAACCGCTGCTTCAACAACAGGTATCAATTGCCCTGGCCTCAATTGCGCTGGGTGGCGGTATCTGGTCGATGCACTTTGTGGCGATGCTTGGCCTGCAATTGCCGATCCTCTTTTACTATGACGCAGCGATCACATTGGTCTCTGCCGTCGTAGCAATTCTGATCGTTGGGGTTGCGCTTGTCATGCTGCACTTTGTCGACCGCACACCGCTGGTGATCACGGCGGCAGGTGCGATCGTCGGCGTTGGCATCCTGGGCATGCACTATATCGGCATGGCCGGACTGCAATTGTGCCGGGCGGTCTACACACCCTTTGGCGTGATCGCATCGTCGCTTGTGGCCGTTGCCCTATGCATCCTTGCGTTCTGGATCGCCTATGGGCAGCGCGAGAACCGCAATATCGTCTTTGGGACAGTCTGTTTCGCGATTGCCGTCGCAACCGCTCATTTTTTGGCCATGGCGGGAACCGGGTTTGTCGAAGTGCCCAGCGCCAACGAATTCGGGCCTGCGATGAGTAATGAAGTGCTGGCGCTTGGTGTTATCCTGTCGAGCTTTGTTTTGTTCGGCACGTTCCTGTGGGTCAGCGTCACGTACCTTGTCGCGCGTCCGCAGCAGGCAGATGCAGACCACCATAAGCCTGCGTTGGCACCAGAGCCGGAGCCAGAGCCAGCACCGATCCCGGCAGTGGAGCTACAGATCCCCTGCGAGCGGGACGGGGCCAAAGTTTATGTCTCACCCGACGATGTCGTTCTGGTGCGGGCGGATAGGCATTACACGCAGGTCTATACCGAGCGCGACCGTCTGTTCTGCGTCTGGCCCATCACGCAAGCGATCAAGCGTCTGGTCCCTGCCGGGTTCTTGCAAATGCACCGCAGTTATCTGGTCAATCCCAGCAAGGTGTCGCGGTTCGAACGGGCCAAAGACAAGGGGCGGTGTCTGTTCGCAACAGACGATTTGCCACCCGCCCCGGTGAGCCGGTCCAAGCTCAAAGAGATTCAGGATGCGTTGAGCGCGCAGCCCAGCGCATTTGGTGCGCAATAGCGCGCATTTCGTGCAAAACCCCTGTATTTCATGCGTTTGCTAAAGCCGCGGCATGCAGCCGCATGCAAGGCTCCCCCTAGCCAGAAAAATCGCTTTTAGGGAGGAGAGCCGATGATTCCAGCGGCGTTCGAGTATTATCGACCACAGGACATGGCGCGTGTTCTTGCCATCCTGTCCGAGCACGGTGACGACGCACGCGTCATGGCGGGAGGGCACAGCCTTATTCCGATGATGAAGCTGCGGATGGCTGATGTTCCGCATTTGATCGACCTGCAGGATGTCGGCGGGATGTCGGAAATCGAGATCGGCGCAGACAGCATTCGCATCGGCGCAATGGTCACGCAGGCCGCGATCATCGATCACGATGCGCTGGCCACTGCCGCACCCATTTTGCGCGAGGCGGCGTTGCAGATCGCAGACCCGCAAGTGCGCTACATGGGGACTGTTGGCGGCAATGTGGCCAACGGTGACCCCGGCAATGACATGCCGGGTTTGATGCAGTGCCTGGATGCCGGCTTTACGCTGGTTGGGCCTGATGGCGAACGCTCGGTCGCGGCCCGCGAGTTTTACGAGGCGGCCTATATGACGGCGCGCGAGGATGACGAGGTGCTGACCGCTGTCACCATTCCGACGCCCGCTGGCGG
>CAZCOX010000066.1:0-5641 GCA_964500115.1 uncultured Rhodobacterales bacterium | reverse complement strand
CGCGCGAGGATGACGAGGTGCTGACCGCTGTCACCATTCCGACGCCCGCTGGCGGTTACGCCTATGAAAAGCAAAAACGGAAGATCGGTGATTACGCGACGGCTGCGGCAGCGGTGCAGATCGTTAAGGACGGCGGCAGCTGCGCCTCGGTTTCCATCGCGATGACCAATCTGAGCGACACGCCGATCTATTCCGAGGCGGCGGGTGCCGCGTTGGTTGGCACATCGGTGGACGATGCGGCGCTTAAGGCGGCTGTGGCGGCGATGACCAATGACATCGATCCTACCGATGACAACCGCGGCCCGATTGCATTCAAGAAACACGTGGCTGGCGTCATCCTGCGCCGCGCCATCGAGCGCGCTTGGTCGCGCGCCTAAGGGAGGGATACCATGTCAGGCAAAATGCACATCAAGCTGAACGTGAACGGCAAGGACGAAGAGTTTCTGGCTGAGCCACGTGAATTGCTGATCTACACGCTGCGCGAGCGGCTGAACATCACCGGGCCTCATATTGGCTGCGAGACATCGCATTGCGGCGCGTGCACCGCGACGATCAACGGCAAGTCGGTGAAATCCTGCACGATGTTTGTGGCCCAAGCCAATGGGGCGGAGGTGACCACGATCGAAGGCATCGGCGGGCCGGATGACCTGCACCCGCTGCAGGAGGCGTTCAAGGAACATCACGGGCTTCAGTGCGGATATTGCACGCCGGGGATGATCACGCGGGCGACCAAGCTGCTTGAGGAAAATCCGAACCCGACCGAAGAGGAAATCCGTTTTGGCATGGCAGGCAATATCTGCCGCTGCACGGGCTATCAGAACATCGTGAAATCCATTCAGGCCGCTGCGGCCGAGATGAATGCAGCCAAGGAGGCCGCAGAATGAAAGACGAAGTGGAAAACCGCGAAGATCGCGTCGCGAACCTCAAAGGCATGGGCTGCTCGCGCAAGCGGGTTGAGGACGCGCGTTTCACCCAAGGCAAGGGCAACTACGTTGATGACATCAAGCTTGATGGCATGATCTTTGGCGACTTTGTGCGCTCGCCTTATGCGCATGCCCGGATCAAAAGCATTGATACGGCGGCGGCGTTGGAAGTTCCCGGCGTGTTGGCCGTGCTGACGGCGGCAGATCTGGAGCCGTTGGGCCTGCACTGGATGCCGACGCTGGCGGGTGACAAGCAGATGGTGCTTGCGGATGGCAAAGTGCTGTTCCAAGGGCAGGAAGTGGCGTTTGTTGTGGCCGAGGATCGCTACGCGGCGGCGGACGGGATTGAGGCGGTCGAGGTGGAGTACGAAGAGCTGCCCGTGATCGTCGATCCGTTCGAGGCGTTGCAGTCGGACGTCGTGCTGCGCGAGGATTTGGTGGCCGAGGACGGCTCCATCCCCGCCGGTGCGCACGGGCCGCGCAAGCATCACAACCATATCTTTACGTGGGAGGCGGGCGACAAGGACCCGACGGAGGAAGTGATCGCGAATGCCGACGTCGTCGCGACCGAGAGCATGTATTATCACCGCACGCACCCCTGCCCGCTTGAGACCTGCGGCTGTGTGGCGTCGATGGATAAGGTGAACGGCAAACTAACGCTTTGGGGCACGTTCCAGGCGCCGCATGCGATCCGGACGGTTGTCTCGCTGATCTCTGGCATTGAGGAACACAACATCCGAGTGATCTCGCCCGATATCGGCGGCGGCTTTGGCAACAAGGTGGGCGCGTATCCGGGATATGTCTGCTCGGTTGTCGCGTCGATTGTGACGGGCAAGCCGGTCAAGTGGATTGAAGACCGGATGGACAACCTGATGACCACCGCCTTTGCCCGCGACTACCACATGACGGGCAAGATCAGCGCGACCAAAGAAGGCAAGATCACTGGTCTGCACTGCCATGTGACGGCGGATCATGGTGGCTTTGATGCTTGTGCGGATCCGACCAAATTTCCGGCAGGGTTCATGAATATCTGCACAGGGTCGTATGACATCCCCACTGCTTACCTCGAGGTAGACGGCGTCTACACCAACAAGGCCCCGGGCGGCGTCAGCTATCGCTGTTCGTTCCGGGTGACGGAGGCCGTGTACTTCATCGAACGCATGATCGAGGTGCTGGCGATTGAGTTGAACATGGATGCGGCCGAATTGCGCCGGATCAACTTTATCAAGAAAGAGCAATTCCCCTACACCGCTGCGCTCGGCTGGGAGTACGACAGCGGTGACTATCACACCGCTTGGGACAAGGCGCTGAAGACGGTCGATTATGAGGGGCTACGCAAGGAACAGGCGCAGCGGGTTGAGGACTTCAAGGCTGGCAAGACGCGCAGCTTGATGGGCATCGGCCTGAGCTTCTTTACCGAGATTGTCGGCGCTGGCCCGGTCAAGAACTGCGATATTCTTGGTCTTGGCATGTTCGACAGTTGCGAAATTCGCATTCACCCCACGGGGTCTGCGATTGCGCGGCTTGGTACGATTTCCCAAGGTCAGGGCCACGCGACGACCTTTGCGCAAATCCTTGCCTCGGAAATCGGTTTGCCTGCGGACTCGATCACCATCGAAGAAGGCGACACCGATACCGCGCCTTACGGTCTGGGCACCTACGGGTCACGCTCCACCCCAGTCGCGGGCGCTGCAACGGCCATGGCGGGTCGCAAGATCCGTGCCAAGGCGCAGATGATCGCGGCTTACTTGCTGGAAGTGCATGACAACGACGTCGAGTTTGACGTCGATCGGTTTGTCGTCAAAGGCGCGCCCGAGAAGTTCAAAACGATGAAGGAAATCGCCTTTGCCGCCTACAATCAGGCCATTCCGGGGATCGAGCCGGGGCTTGAGGCGGTCAGCTATTACGATCCGCCCAACATGACCTATCCGTTCGGGGCCTATGTCTGTGTCATGGACATCGACGTCGACACGGGCGTCACCGACATCCGCCGCTTCTATGCGCTGGATGACTGTGGCACGCGGATCAACCCAATGATCATCGAAGGACAGGTGCATGGTGGTCTGACCGAAGCATTGGCCGTCGCGCTGGGGCAAGAGATTGCCTATGACGACATGGGCAACGTTAAGACCGGCACGCTGATGGATTTCTTCCTGCCGACCGCGTGGGAAGTGCCGAACTACGAGACCGATTACACGGTCACGCCCAGCCCGCATCACCCGATTGGGGCCAAAGGCGTTGGCGAAAGCCCGCATGTTGGTGGTGTGCCCTGTTTCTCGAACGCGGTTCAGGATGCGTTCCGCCCGTTTGGCAACCGGCACACCAATATGCCCCATGACCATTGGCGGATCTGGAAGACCGCAAATGAGCTGGGTCTGCACGACTGATCGAAACGGAGAGGGGTGCGTGGAACCACGCACCCTACGGACATGCTTTTATGACGTGGACAGATTTACAAACCGCCTTGGGCGGACAAGGCTATGTCGCCTCTGACGATCTTGCCGTGTCATTGCATCTTGCTCTGACGCTTGGCCGACCATTGTTGCTGGAAGGCGCTGCGGGCGTTGGCAAGACAGAGATTGCGCGCACTTTGGCTGCGGCACGCGACACCAAGCTGATCCGCTTGCAATGTTATGAAGGTCTGGATGCCGCGCAAACGATCTATGAATGGAACTATCAGCGCCAGCTTTTGACCATCCGTGCCGCTGCAGAAGATGGCGAGACGGGCAAATCCGTTGAAGCGCGCATCTTTTCCCGCGACTTCCTGTTGGAACGGCCTTTGCTGGCCGCGATTACACAAGACACGCCGCCTGTGCTGCTCATTGACGAGATCGACCGCGCGGATGAAGAGTTTGAAGCGTATCTTTTGGAAATCCTTTCGGAGTTTCAGGTGACCGTGCCAGAGCTTGGCACCATAAAGGCGACTTCAAAGCCGATTGTGATCCTGACATCCAACGGCACGCGTGACTTGTCTGACGCGCTGCGCCGCCGCTGTCTTTACGCTTATGTCGATTACCCAGACCGCGCCACCGAGTTGGCCATTTTGAACGCGCGCTGCCCCGGTATTGCTGCGCGGCTGGGGGAACAGGTTGTCGGATTTGTGCAGAAGCTGCGCGAAGAAGAGTTGGAGAAAGTGCCGGGTATTGCCGAGACGCTGGATTTCGCGGCGGCCTTGATGGGTCTCGGGATTGCTGATCTGACAGAGAACCCGGCAGCCTTGCAGCATAGCCTGATCACCCTGCTGAAGACCCAAAGCGACCGCGCGCAGATCACGCCCGAGGTTGCCAGCCGTATCGCGGGGCGCGCCGCATGAGCCGCGTGACCCGCTTTGCCGCCCGAGACCCCGGCCCTGCCGCGCGGGTCATGGGGTTTATGGCGCATTTGCGCTCCAACGGGTTGCGGCTTGGCGTGTCGGAAACCGAAGTGGCCCTTGCCGCACTTTGCGAGGTGGATGCCGCAACACCCGAACAAAGCCGCCGCGCCTTGCGGGCCGTTTGCACCGGTTGCAAGGAAGAGGTCGACCAGTTCGACGCGCTGTTTGACAGCTACTGGCTGGATGCGGGCCGCGTGAAGCAGAAGATCGTCAAAAGCAATCCGGGCAAAGGGGATGACAGCGTGCATTCCTCGCGTGATGCGCAAGGCGAGGATGCGGGCGGGTCTGGGTCCATGTCAGCCCCCGATGGTGGCGATGGTGACGCTGAAACCGATGGTGAAGGTCGTTTGATTGCCACCGAAGTGCGCAATCTGATGCGTAAGGACCTGCGCGATCTAGTCCGCGCGGAAGAGGTGGCACAAGCCGAGGCGGTGGCGCGCCGTTTGGGCGCGGCTTTGCGGGATCGCCGGTCACGACGGCGCATTGCGGCGCGCAAGGGGGATCGGCTGCATTTTCGCAAGACCATCCGTGCCAGCCTTGCCACCGGCGGGGAGCCTGTGCGCCTGATGCGCAAACGCCGCCCGGATCGGCCGCGCAAGATCGTAGCACTATGCGATGTGTCGGGGTCGATGACCGTTTATGCGCAGGTGTTTCTGGCCTTCCTCGCCGGGCTGATGCGCAGCGATCCGACGGCGGACGCCTATCTTTTTCACACCCGCCTTGTGCGCATCACCGAAGCGCTGCGTGACAAGGACACGATGCGCGCGATTGGGCGGATGTCGCTGATGGCGGACGGGTTTGGCGGAGGTTCGCAGATCGGGCCGTCGCTGGGACGGTTTGCCAAGACCTATGCCAAACGTTTTGTCGACGGGCGGTCGGTGGTGATGATCCTGTCGGATGGGTATGACACCGCCCCACCCGAGGCGTTGGACGCGGCGCTGCGTGACCTGAAAAAGCGCGGGTGCAAGATCATTTGGCTGAACCCGCTGAAAGGCTGGCGCGATTATGCGCCGGTGGCGGACGGGATGGCGGCGGCGCTTCCGCATCTCGATCTCTTTGCGGCGGCCAACACGCTGGATGATCTGGCCGGATTGGAGCGGGAGTTGGACGCGCTATGACACCGGCTGAAATCCTCTCGACCGATATGGCCGAAGCCGCAGAAACCCTGCGCGCCACGGGCCAGCCCTTTGCATTTGCCACCATCGTGCGCACGGCGGGGGCAACGGCGGCCAAGCCCGGAGCGAAAGCACTGCTTGCCAGTGACGGCACGCTGGTGCAGGGCTGGCTGGGCGGCGGGTGTACGCGGGGTGCCGTGAAACGTGCGGCGGTAGATGCTTTCAAAACA
>CAZCOX010000065.1:0-14528 GCA_964500115.1 uncultured Rhodobacterales bacterium | reverse complement strand
GGGCCTATTACGAACTCGGCTGGGGCGGCTGGTGGTTCTGGGATCCGGTCGAGAATGTCAGCTTCATGCCCTGGCTTATGGGGACTGCCTTGCTGCACTCCGCCATCGTGACCGAAAAACGTGGTGCGTTCAAAAGCTGGACAATTCTGCTGGCGATCCTGACGTTCTCCCTGTCGCTTCTGGGTACTTTCATTGTTCGGTCCGGTCTGCTGACATCCGTGCACGCCTTTGCGGTCGACCCGGAACGCGGTCTCTATATCCTCGGGCTTCTTGCAATCTCGATTGGCGGGTCTTTCGCACTCTACGCCTGGCGCGCCCCTTCCATGGAAGGCGGCGGTCTCTTCAAACCCATCAGTCGGGAAGGCGGCCTACTGGTGAACAACCTGATTCTCGCGGCCGCCACTGGTACAGTTTTGTTCGGCACGCTGTACCCCCTGTTCTACGAAGCCCTTACAGGGGGGCAGAAACTCTCGGTCGGCCCGCCGTTTTTCAACGCGGCCTTCATCCCGATGATGCTGCCGCTCGTGTTTGTCATGGGTCTGGGGCCGTTCTTGTCGTGGAAGCGCGCAACGACATCGGACGTTTTCGCAAGGGTCAAGATTGCCGGTATGCTTGCAATCGGTTTTGGTCTTGTGGCGTGGTATGCCTTCTGGGGTGGGCCGGTGTTGGGCTATCTGTCTTTGATGCTCGCAGCGTGGTTGCTGCTAGCGACTTTGCGCGAGTGGGCGTTCCGTATTCGTCTGTTTGATGTCCCGTTCAAAGAGGCTATGCGCCGCGCGCGCGGTCTGCCCCGCGCTGCGCATGGCATGACCATGGCGCATGCGGGTCTGGCCGTTGCCATGTTTGGCTTCATCGGCTCGACCGTCTGGAAGTCTGAAGAAATCCTTTTTGTCACGCCGGGCACTGAAATCCAGATTGCCGGCTTTGATGTGACATTTGCTGGTGCGGAGAAGATCAGAGGGCCCAACTACATCGCCGATCGCGGTACATTGTTGGTCAGCCGCAATGGCGAGCAAATAGCGACGCTCTACCCCGAACGACGGTTTTATCCTGTGGCACAGAGCACCACGACGGAAAGCTCAATTCGCTCGAATCTGGCAGGTGACTTATATGCGTCCCTTGCGGAACCAGCATCTGATCAGGCCGGGGCGCAAGGAGCATGGACGCTCCGCATTCTCTACGAGCCACTTGTGAATCTGATTTGGATCGGTTCAACGATGCTGGTGCTGGGAGGCCTTGTTTCGCTGAGCGACCGGAGGCTGCGGATCGGGGCACCAAAGCGTGGCGGTGCGACTGCGCCTTCGCCCGTTCCAGCGGAGTAAACTATGGTTCGTTTTCTGGCACTCGCTCCGCTCGTTATCGCGGTTGTCTTCGGGGCATTTTTTCTGTGGGGGCTGGACCCCGACAGGGATCCGAACGCGATTCCATCCGTGCTGATTTCCCAACCGGCGCCAGAGTTCGCTCTTGAACCGGTTGAGGGGCTCCAAGTCCCCGGGTTGTCCCGCGCGGATTTGGCAGCAACGGAGCGCCCGGTTATCGTGAATGTGTTTGCGTCATGGTGTGTGCCGTGCCGCGCCGAACACGCGGTCCTGACCGCGCTGGTCGAAGAGGACGGCCAGACGCTCTACGGTATCAACTACAAGGACAAGCCAAAAGATGCCGTCCGATGGCTGAATGAACTGGGAAACCCGTATGATCGTATCGGCGCAGACCTGAATGGGCGCGCCGGAATCGAATGGGGTATCTCGGGTGTGCCTGAAACCTTTATTGTCGATGCCGGGGGGACCGTTCTGTATCGATACGTAGGCCCGGTGGTGGGTGATGAGGCCGTGGCGACATTCCGTGCGGCACTCAAGGCCGCAGGTGCGTTTCCAGAGGGAGCAGGATCATGAAACGTTTCTTTCAATGTCTTGCGCTCGGCCTTTTGCTTGCGGCGCCAGTATTTGCGGTCGAGCCCGACGAAATCCTGGAAGACCCGGTGCTGGAGGAGCGCGCGCGCGATATTTCAAAGGGCTTGCGCTGTGTTGTCTGTCAGAATCAGGACATCGACAGCTCCAATGCAGGCGTGGCCCGTGACTTGCGATTGCTTGTGCGTGAACGCCTTGTCGCCGGTGACACGGATGATGAAGTTGTTGCCTACGTGCGGGCCCGGTATGGCGATTATGTCCTCATGTCGCCGCCCTTGACGCCAGCGACTTATGCACTGTGGTTTGCACCGCTGGTTTTGGCGGGAATCTCTCTCATTGTGTTCGTGTCAGTCATGCGTCGCCGTCAGACACAACCGGGCGCAAAAGCTCTGACGCCAGCCGAGGAACAGCAAATTTCTTTGTACCTGAAAAATAAAGATCAAGGGCCGGCGGAATGATCTGGTTTGTCATTTCAGTGCTCGCAGTCAGTTCTGTGGGCCTCCTTGGACTATCGCTCCTTGCGAAGTCAAAGTCTTCTGCGGCGCAAAATGATAGCACACCGGCCATATACGGCGACCAGTTGGCGGAACTGGACAGAGATGTGGCGCGCGGCATTGTTTCGGAAACCGATGCCGAAGCAGCGCGACTGGAAATAAAAAAGAACATCCTTCGTCAGGCGCAATCTGGTCAAGCAGCACCGCTTATGTCGTCCCGCAAAAGCTGGATTGGGCTTGTGGTGGCAATGGTCTTCGTCCCTTTGTCCGCAGTTGGGTACTACGTGCAATTCGGTAATCCTGATCTTTCAGGGCTTACTCTTGCGGAACAACAAGAGGCACGCGAAGAGCGCGCGCGTGTCATGGCGCTTACCGAACAGTTGAAGTCCCGTTTGGAAAATGACCAGAGTGGTGGCCCAACCGAAGGCTGGATGCTGCTGGGTCAAACATACATGAACCTCGGGCGTTTTGAGGATGCCGCTGCAGCATTCCGAGTTGTCTCTGAACGCGAAGAGGCTTCATCTGCAGTATTTTCTATGCTCGCGGAAGCCTTGATCTCTCAAGAAAACGGGATTGTAACACCTGTGGCAGAGGACGCGATAGAAGAGGCTGCGGCGCGTGATCCGGCAAATCCGGCGGTTACATATTTCCGTGCTTTGGCGCTACAGCAGTCGGGCCAGTCGGCTGCGGCGCATGATTTGATTGTCGCCCGGCTTGATGCCGCGGATGGGTTTTATCCCTGGATGGAGACCTTGGTTGGACAAGCCAACCGCATTGGCGAAGGGATTGGCCGCACACCCATCTCTCTTGCGCAATTTGCTCCCATGTTGGCCGGACGTGGTCCAACCGCAGAAGATGTGGCGGCTGCCGAAGAGATGAGCACAGAAGATCGGGCGGAATTCATTCAATCGATGGTGCAAAGGCTTGCGGAACGCCTGCAAGACGAACCGGATGATCTGGACGGTTGGCTTCAGTTGGGTCGAGCGTATTCGGTGCTTGGAAACGTTGAGGGAGCAAAGGACGCCTACGAAAACGCATTGGCTTTGTCCGACACGCTCCCGGAAAGCGATCCGAGAAGATCAATTGCAAGTCAGGCGATAGACGCGCTTTCAAATTAGAGGGTCCTTTGGAAAGCCTGATGCAATTCGGTTTTGTTCAGACGGGGCATTTGTGATCGACGCTGGCTGCGGCGGGTGATCCGGTTGGTCTTGGCACCGTTGGCGTACAACGTCGTAAGAGGATTTTCATCTCCCCGTCACCTGCCGCGGTTGAGGAAACCTCTGGTTGAAGGTCATAACTTCGACAGGTCGCGCAGTCGGTTTCGCAGGTTAATTGGTTGCGCGGCGTCAATTGCATCGAGAACGCTCTGTGTGGTCAACACTTCAGGGAGGACGATTCCCTCTGGAGCGCCCGGTCCGTACACCGCATTGAATGGGATGCCGAAACGGTTGTTTGCTTTCAGGTAACGGTCAATGGCCTCATCGGGACGTGTCCAATCGGCCTGCATTGCGATCATACCGTCGGCTGTGAGTGCCGAAGCCACTGGCTCTCGGTCCAGCACCAGAGCCTTGTTGGCTTTGCAGGTCACACACCAATCAGCGGTCACATCTACAAATACCACATGACCACGCGAAACGTGGCGGGCGATCGCAGAGCGTTCAAATGCAACCCAGTTTGAGGATGCGATGTCTTCGCTGGTGGGAACCTGAACAGGTGGGGTGAGGCTTGGTGCCCAGAGAAGCGCAGCTGCAAGGGCCGGAACAGTCAACAAAACCGGTCCGCGCCCGAACCGTCGTGCGCTCGATAACAAGGCAACGATCACCACGCCAATGACCAGAGTGGCAAGCGTAGCCATCGTGCCAGAAACGCCGATCATTACCCAGGAAAGCCACGCAACGGTGCCTAACAGCAGAACCCCCATTGTGACACGCACCCAGACCATCCAAGGGCCGGGCTTGGGCAGTGCGGTTGCAAGCCCGGGCTTCAGCGCCAGCGCCAGGTAGGGCAGAGCAAGCCCCAATCCAAGCGCCGTGAAAACAACGGCAATGTCCGTGTTACTTCCAGCCAGTGCAAAGGCGACGGCGGTTCCCAAAAAAGGTGCAGAACAGGGCGTGGCCAACATTGCGGCAAAAAACCCTGTAAACACGTCACCAAGGTGCGATTGGCCGCCCGCCCGGTTCATGCTCGTTTGCAGGTCTGTTGGAAGCGAAATCTCAAAAAAACCGAATAGATTGCCGACGAAGGCTATGAGCAGTGTGATCAGTACAATCAGGAACAGGGGGTTCTGGAACTGGATGCCCCAGCCAACTGATATCCCGATCGATTTCAAGGTAATCAGCACACCTGCGAGCAACCACATGAACACCATGATACCGAATGTCGTTGCCAGCAGACCGGTTCGAACCTGTGCGCCATCTTTTCCGCCACTTGTCACAAGCGAGGAGACTTTGATGGCCAGAACGGGCAGCACGCAGGGCATGACGTTGAGGATGAGTCCACCAACAACGGCGATAAGAGCAAACCAGACAAGTGTATCAACACCATTGCCCTCGATGACTGGATCGAACGGCGGTTCCGGGGCGGCGCTCAGGCGAATAGGCCGCACGGTAAATGCGCCGTGGTTGCTATCAGTTACTGTCAGGGACAATGATGATGCAGTCTCGCCAACGGTGTTGATCGGAAGGCGCGCCCAGAGTGTCGTGCCGTTTTGGTCAAGTCTGATATCAGGCTTGGCGAACGCGGTTCCTTCGCCAAATTCCGGAAACAGATCCGTGTCTTCGAATGGCTGATTTGCCGACAGCGACACGATCAGTTCGGTTTGATCCGGATTGATAAAGGCGCGCGCCGCAGAAAGGGTTGTCGGCAACTCTTCGGATGGAACGGTGGTAAGCGCCGCAGAGATGATCTCGGCAGAGGCCGGATCAAGATCGCTCCCCAAGGGCAGGGTGTGGTCGAGCAACAACGTTTCGGGAACGCAGACGTCCGAGCAGACAAGAAGGTCGAGTCGCAGGGCGATCTCGGCTGGAGTGTCAGGCGCATCCAAGGTGAACTCGATTGGAAAGGCAACGCGAGTCTCGTAACCGAAATTCTCGATCCCAAACGCGGTAAAACGGTCCGGCGCCGGCCAAAAGTGGCGGGCCTCCCTTAGGTTCTCCGAACCCTGCCAATCGAATTGGGGGGGGATGCCAACTTCACCTGGAGAGCGCCAGTATGTCTTCCAACCCGGTTCGAGCTCCAGAACCAAAGCGGCGGACACTGTTTCCGCGCCGGGCGCGATTCCATCCTGCGCAAAGACAAGCTTTGCTTTAGTTGTCGAGGTCTCTACGACAGCGCTTTGCGCCGCCAATGCTCCCGAACCCAGGAAGCTAGTTAACACACCCAGAGACACTAGGATATGCAGTATCCAAAGGGTTTTCTGTAGACACTTCATGCTAAGGCACCACAACACGAAAGCCAGTTCGTCCGTCGTCGCAGGTGATCTTTTGGAGAGATGTCAATTCACCGTCCGCGGTTTGGCATCCCGGCAAAGCACCCAAGTATCCCGGCGCAGACCTTGTTGAGAGTGTCGCCTGCTTGTCTTCCGGCAAGCAGGCACAGCCTCCAAAGAGCAGTGGAATGCCCATTCGCCCGGCGGCAAACGCCATTATTCTGCGTGTGTAACGGTCGGGATGCGCGACGGTTGAAGCGGACCTTCCTGTTTAATCGGCGAATTGGACTTTTTTTCTCCGTGGCAGGACTTTCCCATTACGGCAAACATTGCCACGTGAACACCAATGCAAAGAGCAATGGGAGCGAAGACGGCAAGATTACTCGTCAACCCCGCCAGCGTGCCACCTGCAATGAAGAACCCGGCGACAGGTATCAGCATTACCGCGCAGCAAACGGCCATGCCAGCGTGCATGAGGCCGAAGCCTTTTTTGGCGTTTTTTTCGTCAGTGTTGGACATGCACCTCTCCATGTTTGCGCAGACTTATGGCCCCTTCCGGCACTGTCAGGTCAAGGATACATTTCGAGACATTTGTCGCGTTTGTCTTTCAATCCTGTGGGCAGACTGCTTAGATCATCCTATATCTCACGGAGGTTTTTGAATGACAGGGTTAACACGTCGACATTTTGTTGCAGGTGGTGCAGCGCTGTTTTCAGCACCCCTAGCTGGGCAGAGCATGGCTGCGCCGACATCACGGCGCGAGATGTGGGATATCTGGGATCAACAAGTCACACCTGCGGGGTATGATCCAGCGACCTCGAATCCATGGGGCCTTCATCCGCGGTTGCTACCGGTCCGCGTGGAAGCCAAGGCAGGTCTTGTTCCCGGCGACATCCACGTCGATGCCGTCGCGCGGTACCTCTACCACATTGAGCCGGATGGCCGCACAGCGATGCGGTATGGCGTCGCCATCGCACGCGGTAATCTGTATGAACCGGGTGTCTATACGATGCGGTTCAAACGAAAGTGGCCGACCTGGACACCAACTGCAGCGATGATCGAACGCGACCCAGAGCTATATTCGCAGTTCGCCGAGGGCATGGATGCCGGACCAAACAATCCGCTTGGGTCGCGTGCTCTTTATCTCTTTGTCGGGAACCGGGACACTTACCTGAGGATCCACGGCTCGCCCGAACCTCGATCAATCGGTGGGCGTGCAAGTTCAGGCTGTGTGCGGATGATCATGCCACATATCAATGACCTTTACCCGAATGTTGAGCCTGGTAAGACGGCATACCTCTATCCGCCCGAGGATGTACTGGGCGGATAAATTGATCGACATGTCCGAGCTTTGATCGGCTTAACTGGTCTCGGCAGCCTGGCAAATCGGATTTCCGCGTGGTGTTCTGAGCGGCAGCCAAGTCGCTTCCACAGGCCCTGTGTGGAGATACCAGAAGCAGTTGTCACTCGGGTCCAGTCTGACCTTGCTAAGGTTCTGATACGGTGCTGCAAGTTCGATAAGTGGTTCAGGCAACTCTATGAATGCGCCATCGGCGTCAACAACCGGTGGCGGAGTCGCGCACGCGCTGAGCACCAATGCGCCCCCAATCAGCGCAAACGTATTACGATATGATAGCTTTGTCATTTTCGCTCCTTCGTTACAGCCGGGTTGCAGGGTAGCCTGCGTTTTCCAAAGCCTCGATAACCTCGGCTGAAGCGATTGACGATTCGATCTCTGCAGTGTGGGATGCCAGATCCGGACGGACAGTTGCAGATGGGTCCGCAGCTTGCACCGCTTTTTCGATGGTTGCAACGCAATGACCACAACTCATCTCGGGTATATGAAGTTTCATTCGGGTTTCCTCGGTAAACTGGGGCTGCATAACGGTTCCGGTTGGAGGAATGTCAAGAAAAAAGCTGATGCACCAGCGGATACAAGATATTTTTGTTTTGCACTCTTGAGCTTCCAGTCGCTGGAAGCTCTATATCACCCCGGAAACCGAATAAGGAATTCCGTAATGGCCCACACCAGGCAAACAACTTTGAACATCGATGGCATGTCCTGTGCGTCTTGCGTTGGGCGCGTGGAAAAGGCTCTGACAGCACTGGATGGCGTGACCGGCGTCTCGGTTAACCTCGCCTCCGAATCGGCCCGCATCACCGTTGACGCGCCCGGCCGAATTCAGGACGCAGCCAGGGCGCTCGATGATTTGGGGTATCCTGCGCGGACGGCTCGCGTCACCTTGAATATTGCGTCCATGTCCTGCGCGTCATGTGTGGGACGGGTCGACAAAGCTCTTGCAGACGTTCCGGGGGTACTGTCAGTCACGGTGAACCTTGCCGCGGAAACGGCGGTAGTGGAATACATCGAAGGGAGCGTCGTACCCGCCGACCTGATGGCGGCGAGTGCCGCAATCGGTTATCCGGCAGAAGTTGCAGAAGCAAACTCCAGTCAGTCACGCGCGGATCGCAAAGCAGAAGAAGCGGGTCATCTGCTCCGAAACGTTATATTCGCGGCAGTTCTGACGGTCCCGATCTTCGTGCTCGAGATGGGGCAGCACCTGATCCCGGCGGTTCATGCGCTCATTGAGAACACAATCGGACTCCAGACCTCCTGGATCATCCAGTTCGTTCTGGCGACAATCGTTCTGTTCGCACCGGGTGGATATTTCTTTACCAAGGGAATTCCAGCGCTGCTTCGCGGAGCGCCGGATATGAACAGCCTTGTTGCCATCGGTACGGGCGCGGCGTGGAGCTATTCCGTTGTCGCAACCTTCCTGCCGGGATTGCTGCCGGACGGTGTGCGTGCCGTCTATTTCGAGGCTGCGGCCGTCATCGCCGTTCTGGTCCTGTTGGGGCGTTGGCTTGAAGCCCGCGCCAAGGGGCGGACGGGCGCGGCGATCCAGGCCTTGCTTGGGCTTCAGGTCAGAACCGCGAATGTCTTGCGGGATGGTGAAACGGTCGAAGTGGAAGTCGATGCTCTCGCGGTGGGAGACACGATTCTGGTGCGGCCGGGCGAGCGGATTCCCGTAGATGGCGAAGTTGTCGATGGCACCAGCAATGTTGACGAAAGCATGATCACAGGCGAACCCGTGCCCGTCACGAAAGCCGCTGGTGCGGTCGTGACCGGTGGCACGGTCAATGGCACCGGCAGCTTGACCTTCCGCGCAGCACGCGTCGGATCGGACACCACCCTTGCACAGATCATCCGCATGGTTGAAGAGGCGCAGGGTGCCAAGCTGCCGATCCAAGGTCTGGTGGATCGTGTCACGCTATGGTTCGTGCCTGCCGTTATGGTTCTTGCCGCGCTTACTGTTGCGGTATGGCTTTTCGTTGGCCCGGATCCCGCCCTGACATTCGCGTTGGTAGCGGGCGTGTCCGTGCTGATCATCGCTTGCCCCTGCGCGATGGGGCTGGCGACGCCCACCTCTATCATGGTGGGAACAGGCCGAGCCGCAGAGATGGGCGTACTCTTTCGCAAAGGAGACGCTTTGCAGGAACTCTCCAATGTCGAAATCGTGGCGCTCGACAAGACCGGTACAGTAACCGAAGGCAAGCCAACCTTGACGGATGTGGTTATTGGCGACGGATTTGACCGCGCTGAAGTGCTGGCGCTGATTGCCGCCGTCGAGGAACAGTCCGAGCACCCGATCGCAGAAGCCATTGTGCGCGGGGCGCGCAGCGAGGGTATTACGATTCCTCCCGTTTCTGGTTTCCGATCCGTCACAGGTTTCGGTGTTGCAGCCTCGGTGAACGAAAAGGAAGTGATGGTTGGAGCGGATCGCTACATGATCCGCGAGAATATCGACATCGCGCCTCTTGTTGATCAGGAAAAGCACCTGGCCGAACGCGGACGCACAGCACTCTACGCTGCGGTCGATGGCAAACTCGCCGCTTTGATCGCCGTCGCGGACCCGGTGAAATCTGCCAGCCGTGCGGCAATCTCGGCCCTGCATGACAGGGGTTTCAAGGTTGCAATGATCACCGGCGACAAACAAGAGACCGCCGAGGCTATCGCGCGTGAGACCGGGATTGACCATGTGATCGCAGGTGTGTTGCCAGACGGCAAGGTTGCTGCCCTCGATGAATTGAGGGCAGGGGGGCGCAAGATTGCCTTTGTCGGGGACGGGATCAACGACGCACCTGCACTGGCCCACGCGGATGTCGGTATCGCCATCGGGACCGGGACGGATGTGGCTATTGAATCCGCTGACGTGGTCCTGATGTCGGGCGACCTGCGCGGCGTCGTGAACGCGGTCGAGGTGTCCAAGCGGACGATGTCGAATATCCACCAGAACCTGGTTTGGGCTTTCGGGTATAACGTCGCTTTGATTCCAGTGGCCGCTGGCGCACTGTATCCGCTCTTTGGCCTGCTTTTGTCACCGGTTCTTGCCGCAGGGGCGATGGCGCTCTCGTCAGTATCCGTCTTGACCAATGCGCTGCGCCTGCGCGGCATCAAGCCGGCGATGAACGAAAAGCGTTCGGTTGAACCGGTGGTCATGACCGCGCAATCACAACCGGCAGAATAGGGAGTCAACCTCATGAATATCGGGGAAGTTGCGGAACGGTCCGGCATACCACCGAAGACTATACGCTATTACGAGGACATTGGGCTGGTACGCCCGCAACGAAGCGGAAACGGTTACCGGGCATTCCGAGAAACTGATCTGCACAAGCTAGCCTTTCTTGGCCGCGCGCGGGCGCTTGGGTTCTCGATAGAAGACTGCCGCAACCTTCTCGGTCTCTATGAAAACGAGAACAGGGAAAGTGCCCAGGTTAAAGCCCTGGCGGAGGAACATCTCTCAGCGATTGATGACAAGATCGCGCAACTCCAAGCCATGCGGGAGACACTCTCGCATCTGGTCAAATCATGCAACGGCGACGATCGCCCGGACTGTCCGATCCTCAGTGATCTGGCGCGCTTTCCGGGCCAGTATTCTTGAAAGCGGTGTGTAGGAACGACGACAAGTCTTGAGGAGATACCCATGACCGGAACGAACGCCGCCCTTGATAATGCACTTCGAGCCGCCCAGGATTGCGAGAAGAGTTTGGCGCTCCTTCAAGAAACGTGCTGTATTCAAGAGCGAAGTCAAAAGATGGTTTCACTCGTGGATCAAGTCAGGTCACTGGTAAGAAATCTGAATGGTGCGGGCGCTAGCCATTCGAATGTGGCCGAGGAAACGCTTCATCAAGTTGAGGAGGTTGGCGCGGCACTTGGCAGGTTATACGCAACCTGCTGCACACCCACCCGCGAAAGACTTTACGTTCGCATGTACAGAGCCCTGGGCACAATCAACCTTGCAATGTGGAAGATCAAAGGCGTTTCCCACTGAACAAATATTGGCCGGATTCTTAGGAGACATGAGGGCGCAACACGGCGACTTCATTCTTCTCTGGAAAGAGCAGGCAAGTCTTATTCCCTGTTTTCGTGCTGGACTGTTTATCCCTTAGGGCTTTGCTTTAAGGGCACATGCCTCGCAATACCAAGCCCTGCTTATCGCAGGAAACCGCCCACATCGTCCGGACCGAAAGTCCGGCTTCACGGGCTGGTGGGATGACAGGCTTTGGAAAATGACGTCAGCTATTTTGGAACCCTCCAGCACTGGAAGGTTGTTGTCCTTTCAAATGAAAGGAGATCCCATGTCTGATACGGCGAATAGTCGGTCCGTTTACCAATCGTCCCAACGTGACAACTCCAAGTCACACTCCGGTTCTGCTTACGGACGCTTTCTTGCAATGGTTGGCACCTCAACCGCAATTATGTTCGGATTGATGTACCTGAACACCTACTCGATCGAACATCTCTATTGGAGTGAGACGAGGTTCTACATGACCTTCGTAATGGGAGCCGTCATGGCAGTTGTGATGCTGCTGTTCATGTGGGGAATGTACAAAAACATGGCGGCCAACGTCTCCATCCTGGCTGGATCGGCTGTTCTATTTGCCGGGGCGCTATGGCTGGTCCGCAGTCAGGAAACGATACAGGACGAAAGCTGGATGAGTGCGATGATCCCGCACCATTCCATCGCGATCATGACCAGTAAACGTGCTGAAATCACCGACCCGCGCGTCAAAGCGCTGGCCGAAGAAATTGTCGTTGCACAAGATCGCGAGATTGCCGAGATGCGGTATCTGCTGGCAGACATTGCGGCAAATGGCGAGGCTGGAGCCGACTGGCCGCTGGGCAAATCCGAAGGTCCGGCAAAGGTTGAGGGCCTGCAACAAGCCATCGCCAGTCCGGTGATCGCTGGAATTCGGCCTGCACCAATGACCGAAGAGGAAATCACACGAAGCCTGGGGTCGGAAGCGACCTGCACCTTTGTGCGGGCTGTGAATGCCGAACCGGTTCTTGCGACCGATGGCAGCGGCAACGGAGTGGCGAGGATTTCCGGCTCTCTCGTGATGTTTCAAGCGAACGGCGGCGTTTCGACTGGCGGTGTGCTGACTGCAGATGGGGGGCGCATGACCGTGACACGCGGCACCGGTGACGAAGGCGAAGATGCCACTCTGCTCTTCGAATTGATGGGCGAACAGCCTCTGAAGGTTGGGTTCACGGGCTACTGGTCCTGCAACGCCTGACAAGGGGAACTTGAAGAATGCCAAAAGAGACATCGCAACAAGGCAAGAAGGCCGTTCTATACCGAATGGTTATGGACAAGCATCTTTGTCCCTATGGCCTGAAATCGAAAGATCTACTTGAGCGGCAAGGTTTCGAGGTGGAGGATCACCACCTTACCACGCGCGAAGAAACCGATGCATTCAAAAAAGAGCACAGAGTCGAAACCACACCCCAGACGTTTGTTTGCGGTGAGCGGATCGGTGGGTATGACGCTCTGCGAGAGCATTTCGGTCAGGAAGTGCCGGACGAAGATGAAACCACCTATCAACCGGTCATCGCGATCTTTACCGTTGCGTTTTTGATGGCACTTGGCCTCAGCTGGGCCTTCTCGGGATCCATTCTTACGCTTCGCGCAGTCGAGTGGTTCGTCGCGATCTCAATGTGTTTCCTTGCGGTTCAAAAGCTGAAAGATATCGAAGCCTTCTCCACGATGTTTCTTAACTATGACCTGCTGGCACAGCGTTGGGTTCGCTACGGCTACGTTTACCCTTTCGGCGAAGCGCTGGCAGGCATCCTCATGGTAGCCGGCGCATTGGTTTGGATCAGCGCGCCAGTGGCGCTGTTGATAGGTACAATCGGCGCTATTTCGGTCTTCAAGGCGGTCTATGTCGACAAGCGGGAGCTGAAATGCGCCTGCGTGGGCGGGGGGTCAAATGTACCACTTGGTTTTGTGTCTCTGACAGAGAACCTCATGATGATATTTATGGGGTTTTGGATGCCGGCACGTGCCTTGGGTTGGATGTGATCGCGACGCGTTTGGAAAGCGTCTGGGGGCATTGCAGCGGCTTTCGGATTGGGGAGCCGCGGATTTCCGTTCGATGATATTGGTGCCTCTATCCGCACGCCACGCAAAGTGGCTGGCCTTTCCAGGTCGACCCGCCTCGCGAACCTGATAGCAGGGGCGCGTTATCGTTTCAGGCTCGTCTGCTGGTTCCGGTTTTGATCAACCTTGAATGTGAGTAATCACCTCTGCAATAGCCCCGAGCAAGATGGCGTTCACGGCAAATACAGCGATCGCCAAAACAATTTCTTGTGCTTTGAAGAGTATCCGCAAAACGAATTCTCCCAACGCATTTGACCGCTGCAAAGCAGATGCATAAAGCGGTATCGCGGTCACCATGGTTGTATAGAAATAGACGCCTGAAATGTTCTCGAAAGCGGCAGATCTTGCGAGCGTCGGCCCCGCAACTGAAAAAGCCGCCGCTCTGCTTCCTCCAAACGACCCGTACCAGTCGGCGGACAACACATAGATGATCACATGCCGGCCAATGAACAAAAACAACCTTGCAAGAACGTCTATTCCGATAAACAAGACAGGATCCCGGATTTGCCCCCGCTGCTGCAATAAATGCTATCAAAGGAGCGGCATCAAACTGCGACAGCTCCAAACGTAACTGCTTCTGCCAGTGTGCATGACCTTACTGATTATTTCTGGCTGCGAGGACACCGTTACAAAACACTACATTTCTGGGTGGCCGTCTCTTACGAGCTCGTTTACGTATCCACCTTAACGTCGAAAGGCCCGCGCTATGTCAATATTCACTAACCCTCTGAACATGGCGTTGACTGCTGCAGTTGGCTCGGCACTGTTGCTCGGTGGAGCTTTCCTTTTCCAAGCGCTCGGATATGCACCGTGCGCGATGTGCATCTGGCAGAGGTATCCACACGCCGTGGCGATTGGGGCAGGCGTGTTTGTGGCCATTGGACTTGCTCCAATGCTATTTCTAGCTGTTGGTGCAGCGTCCGCAGCGACGACGGCTATTATCGGGGTGTACCACACGGGTGTCGAACGCGACTGGTGGCAAGGGCCCACATCCTGCACCGGGTCCGGACTGGATTTCTCGAATATGACCGGCGCAGATCTTCTGCCATCTGCATCGTCGGGTCCTTCTAACCTGGTCATGTGCGACGAGGTCGCCTGGCAGTTCCTTACTCTGTCGATGGCAAGCTGGAATGCTTTATGGAGCGCCGTGCTTGTCGGGATTTGGGTTCTGGCGATTGTGCGAGTAATGGCCCACAGGCAGTCTGAGGCGCCCCTAGTTTCCTAGACACCTGCCTTTTCCAGTTTGAGCTGTCTTTCT
>CAZCOX010000064.1:7575-14539 GCA_964500115.1 uncultured Rhodobacterales bacterium | reverse complement strand
TGGCCCTCGGCTGGCAAAACTTCAAAGATGACGGCGATCATGTTGGCTCCCCATGTGGTGTGGAGCAGAGTTTGAGGAAGGTGCGATCCTCGCGCAAGATGAAGCGCTGTGATTGTGCGAATTGGTAATTCTCTTGCCCAAGCGGGTCTGCGGCGAGGCGTTTGCGGTAGGCTTCGTAAGCGGCAAGGTTTTCGATGTTGTAGATGCCATAGGCGCGTGTGGTAGACCCTTCATGGGGTGCGAAATAGCCAATCAGGTCGGCACCGCAGCGCGGGATCGCCTGACCCCAGTTGCGGGCATAGGTTTCAAAATCGGCCTTCTTGGTGGGGTCGATGTGATAGCGAATGATGCAGGTCAGCATGGTGTATCCTTGGTTTCTTATCTGGTCATCATACTGGGCTTCATGCAAGAATGGTTTGATGATGGTCGAACTGTGCTTGCGAGGTGGAGATGAAACATGGACCTGACATTGCGCGGGTGGCGGTGCTGATCGCGGACCCGGCGCGGGCCAATATGCTGACGGCGTTGATGAGTGGCAAAGCCCTGACCGGTCGGGAACTGGCGGGTGAGGCTGGTGTGACAGCACCAACGGCTTCTTCGCATTTGTCGCGCTTGGTTGAGGGTGGTTTGATCGCTGAGACACGGCAGGGGCGGCACAAGTATTTTACGTTGGCGGGGGCTGAGGTGGCTTCAGTGCTGGAAAACCTGATGTCTTTGGCGGCGGATAAGGGGCATTTGAGGACGCGGACCGGCCCAAAGGATGCCGCGCTGCGTGAGGCGCGGGTGTGTTACAACCACCTGGCGGGCGCGCGGGGTGTGCAGGTGTATGACAGCCTTGTGTCGCGGGGTTTCGTAATTGCGGAGGGTGAAGATCTGCGGGTGGCCGAGGCCGGGCATGTGTTCTTTGCGGAGTTGGGTGTTGATCTCGAAAACCTGGCGAAAGGCCGGTCGCCGGTGTGCAAGCCGTGTCTTGATTGGAGCGCGCGGCGTCCGCATTTGGCGGGGTCGCTTGGGCGGGCCCTGTTCAAGCGGTTTGAGATGATGGGCTGGATCGCGCGCGACAGGGAAAGCAGGGTGGTTCGCGTCTCTGCGCTGGGTAAAGACGCGTTTCGCCAGCGGTTTCCGGTGGCGTCCTAATCCGGGTTGGCCCGTGTGATCGGGAAATCAAGCGGTGGTGGCGTGGGTTTTCCCCGCGGTTGCAGCCTGATCGGTGACACGCCGTTCTGCGGAGTCAGCACGTGGCGTAGGAGCGCGACGGGGTGGCGGCGCAGCGTCAGGCGCATGGCGACGAAATCTTCGACAACCTGTTCGCCTTCGGTCATCCGGGGCAAATGCGCTGCGGGCTCTACAATGCCTTCACCATCTATGTCGCCATCAAAAAGTGGCAGGGTGGTCCGCGTGGTCAGCGCCTTGGCCTCCCACAATGCATTGCGACGGCTGAGACCGATGTCGTTGAACGTATCGGCTTCGGCAAGCCGGGCGATGGTGGCTGGATCAAGTCCCGCGCGACGCCAGAGATCGCTGACGCTTTGATAGCCATTGCCGCGCCCTGCGGTGATCCAGGTGGCGTCCTCCTCGCTCAGGCCTTTGATCTGCCGGAACCCCAGCCGCAGGGCGAGGCTGCCATCAGGGATGGGTTCCATCACGTTGTCCCAGAAGCTGGCATTGATGCAGATCGGCAGGACGGGCACGCCATGTTCGCGGGCATCGCGCACGATCTGGGCGGGGGCGTAGAAACCCATAGGTTGGGAATTGAGCAGCGCGCAGGCAAAGATGCCGGGGTGGTGGTGTTTGATCCACGCGCTTGCGTAGACGAGAAGTGCAAAGCTGGCGGCGTGGCTTTCTGGAAAGCCGTAAGAGCCGAAGCCTTCGATCTGCGAAAAACAGCGTTCGGCAAAATCGTCTTCGTAGCCGTTCTTGCGCATGCCGCGCATGAAGAGGGTGCGGAATTCAGAGACGGAGCCGTGTTTTTTGAAGGTGGCGAGGGACCGACGCAGGCGATCAGCCTGTTCGGGGGTGAAACCCGCCCCGACAATGGCGATTTGCATCGCCTGTTCCTGAAAGAGCGGCACGCCGAGGGTTTTGCCAAGGACTGCGCCAAGTTCGTCGGACGGAAAGCTTACCTCCTCTTCGCCATTGCGGCGGCGGATATAGGGGTGGACCATATCGCCCTGGATGGGGCCGGGGCGGATGATGGCGACCTCAATCACCAGATCGTAAAAGGTGCGGGGGCGCATACGCGGCAGGAAGTTCATCTGCGCGCGGCTCTCGACCTGAAAAACGCCGATACTGTCGGCGCGGCAGAGCATGTCGTAAACATCTGCGTCCTCGGGTGGGAGGGTCGCCAGGCTGTGCGTCTGGTTGTGGTGCAGCTTGAGCAGATCAAAGCTTTTGCGGATGCAGGACAGCATGCCAAGCGCCAGAATATCGACCTTCAGAATGCCAAGTGCGTCGATATCGTCTTTGTCCCAGCAGATGACCGTGCGGTCCTCCATCGTGGCGTTTTCGATGGGCACAAGTTCATCCAGCCGCCCTTCGGTCACGATAAAGCCGCCGACATGTTGGCTGAGGTGGCGCGGAAAGCCGATGATTTCAAAAATCAGATCCATCGTCAGCCGCAGGCGATGGTCGTTCGGGTCAAGGCCGATCTCGCGCATGCGGTGTTCTTCGAGACCGTTGGATGAAAAGAACCCCCAGAGTTGGGAAGACAGAGCGCCGATGGTGTCCTGTGACAGGCCCATGGCGGCACCCACCTCGCGGATTGCGCGTTTGCCGCGGTAGTGGATGACGGTGGCGCAAAGCCCCGCGCGGTGACGACCGTAGCGTGCGTAAATGTGCTGGATCACCTCTTCACGCCGTTCATGTTCGAAATCGACATCGATGTCTGGAGGTTCATCGCGGGCTTCAGAGACGAAACGCTCAAAAACCATTGTGCCCAGTTCGGGGGACACGGAGGTTACACCAAGGCAGTAGCAGACCACGGAATTTGCGGCGGAGCCGCGCCCCTGACAGAGGATGTTCTGGCTGCGGGCGAATTGCACGATGTCATGGACGGTGAGGAAATAGGGTTCGTAGTTGAGCTTTTCGATTAGCGTCAGCTCGTGTTTGAGGAGCCGCTTGACCTTGTCGGTGGCGCCATAGGGGTAGCGCCATTTCATGCCTTCATAGGCCAGACGTTTGAGCCGTTCTGTCGCCGTCTCATGTGCGGTGATCTCGCTGGGGTATTCGTAGCGGAGTTGGCCAAGGTCGAAGTGACAGTCCTCGACCAGTTGCGCGGCGCGATCCACCGCGCTGGCGTGGGGCCCGAGCAGGCGGCGCATGTCGGCCTCTGACCGCAGACGTTGTTCGCCATTGGCCAGCGCTTGCGTGCCCAACTCGTCCACCCGGCAGCCGTTTCGAATGGCGGTGACCACATCGGCCATGCGGCGGCGGCGGCCATGATGCATGATGGGGGCGGCCGAGGCGATGGTGGGGATGCCAAGCTCTGCCGCGAGGGCCGCATGGCGATCAAAGCGGTGTCTGTCCTGCCCGTCGTAATAGGGGCGCAGCAAGAGATGTGTTTGTTCGGGAAAGCGGCGCGTCAGCCTTTGCGCCTGTGACACCCAATCGCCCGCGCCGTGCTGCGCCGTTGGTGCGTGTTGCGGCGGGTGCAGGAGCCAGTGGAGGCCATCGGTACAGGCGAGCAGGTCGTTCAGCGTGAGGTGACACTCGCCTTTGGGCGCGCGGGTGCGGCCCTTGGTGATCAGGCGACAAAGCTGCGCCCAACCCTGTCGGGTGCTGGCAAGGGTTGTGGCGGTAAGGCCGGTATCGGTAACAATCTTTGCGCCAGGGATGAGGCGTGGCACATGGGTGAGCAGATGGCTGCGCTGGTGGGTGATGTGGTGTGGCACGGGTGGGCCGATGGGGCCGCTCTCGGCTTCTAGAGTGTCGCGTTCCTTGAGCAGGCGTTTGGTTTGCTTGGCTTCGGTCCAGGCGCGGACAATACCTGCCACTGAATTAATGTCGGTGATGGCAATGGCCGATAGCCCCAGTTCGGCGGCACGGGTCATGTACTCCTCGGGGTGGGAGGCCCCGGTGAGGAAGGTAAAATTTGAGGTGATCGACAGCTCTGCGAACATAACGATAGTTTATGTTCTTATTTTGTTCTTTTTCCAGTGATTCGTGTTTATGCCGCTGTTCCGCAGTTTGGTGTCTGTGGATTGGCATATTTGGAAAAAGAAGAAAGTCAGGGGGCGGGAACGGATACCCAGGCTAGCACATGGGTGTCCCAGGTGCGATGATTGAGGCTAATGATACGGCCTTTGGGGGCGTGGTCTGACAGGGTTTCGGTCAGTTTCAGCGTGATCGCATCCTGCGCGATGGGTTCGGACAGTTCCGCAGCATCGAAACCGAAGAAACGGCCGACTTGCGGGTAAAGCGCCTTGAAAAGTGCTTCTTTCGCGGAAAAGACGCAGGTCGCCTCCTCGGGGGATTTGATGGTCATCCGGTCGGTTGCTGTGAGGGTTTGTTTCTGGATCGCGTCAAGCGACGTGCCTGTCGCTATCGCCTCGCAATCGATGCCAAAACTTTGCGACAGATCTGTCGACAGGATCGCAGCGCAACGGCCCTTTGCGTGGGTGAGCGAGCCGGTGAGGCCTTTTGGCCAGACGGGCGCGCGGGACTCGGCGATTGCCACGTCCTTTGGCGCAAAACCGAGTTGCTGTTGACCCTCTTGCGCCAAAAGACGACCGGCCAGAAACTCGGACTGCCGTTTTGCCACGGCTTTGCCGACGCGGGCCGGGCAGGTCAGACCGGCCATATCGAAGAGGTCAACGTTGAACTTCGTGGTATCGTAATAGGCGGTCAGCATGACGGTCGCCCCGTCCAGCCACTCGGTTGTGACGTTGGTCAAAAAACCATTGAGCCTTGGCTGTGTTCGGTGCGTCATGGTGCTATTGCAGACACGAGGCGCGCTGGGGCGTCAAGCAGGCAGGGGTTGTCATGACAGACAAAGCGGCGCGGCGCGGGGTGGTGTATGTGGCCTGGGGCAAGGCGCATGTCGATGTCGCGCGTCGTTCGGCGGCGTCGGTCAAAAAGCACAACCCGGGGATGCCCTGCGTGATCTGGTGCGCGGAAGATGATGATACGACGGGGTTTGATCAGAAATTTGTCATTCCAGAGGGTATGAAGCGTCCCAAGACATCGGTGCTGCATGAAAGTCCGTTTGAAGAGACGCTGTTTCTGGACAATGACACGATCATTCGGGCGGATTTGTCGTCGCTTTTTGCTCTGATGCAGAATTTCGATCTGTGTGGTGCGCATGTGATGTTGTGGCACCGGCCCCGGCATCTGAAAGTCTGGCGCAAGGAACTGCCAGAGACGTTCCCCGAGATCAACACAGGCGTGTTGCTCTACCGAAAGAACGCCAAGACGGATGCGTTTTTCCGATCCTGGGGCGCGGCGTTCGACGAGGCCGGGTTCCGGGTGGATCAGGTGACGTTCCGCGAACTGCTGTGGGATGCGGACCTGCGGTTTTATGTTTTGCCTCCGCAGTTCAATAAGCGGATTTTCGAAGCGTCAGAGTTGATTTACTCGGACCAGCCCAAGCCGCGTATTCTGCATCTACCGATCCTGCGCCCCCAAAAGAACGGTTTTAAACGGTGGTTTTCAAATTTGATCCGTTAAGCGGCGTGGGTTGAAAACCCACCCTACGTGGCGTTGCGGGTTGTGGACCGGCAGTGCACATGCCAGCATTGCGGTAAGGAGTGATATGCATGAAGACCGCGACCGATACGATGCAGCTTCCGCAAACGCTGGAGCCGCGCAACCCCGGGATGGAGCTGGACCTCGACTGGGTGATGCGTGCGACGGCGAACCGCTCGGCGATTGAACGGCGTGCGGCGACGCTCCCTGGGCGGCGGTCCGTCAAAAAGGCGCATCAGGCCGCGTGGCTGTGCCGGGCGATCACCTGCATCGATCTGACGACGCTTTCGGGGGACGACACGGTTGGACGGGTCAATCGTCTGTGTGCCAAGGCGCGGCAACCCGTTCGCGCGGATCTGCTCGACGCGCTGGGCATGCAGGGGCTGAAGGTGGGTGCGGTCTGTGTCTATCACGACATGATCGAGAAGGCGGTTGAGGCACTTGCCGGAACGGGCCTGCCGGTCGCTGCGGTCTCGACGGGGTTCCCGGCGGGATTGTCGCCGTTCCACCTGCGAGTGGCAGAGATCGAGGAAAGCGTCAAAGCGGGCGCTGGTGAGATCGATATCGTGATCTCGCGGCGGCACGTGCTGACCGGGAATTGGGAAGCGCTCTATGATGAGATGAAAGCCTTCCGCAAAGCATGTGGTGAGGCGCATGTGAAGGCGATCCTCGCGACGGGGGAATTGGGAACGTTGCAGAATGTCGCGCGCGCTTCTCTGGTCTGCATGATGGCAGGGGCGGATTTCATCAAGACATCGACGGGCAAGGAGAGTGTGAATGCCACTTTGCCGGTATCGCTTGTGATGATCCGGGCCATTCGCGACTTCTTTGAAGAGACCGGGTATCGCGTCGGGTACAAGCCAGCGGGCGGGATTTCCAATGCGAAGGATGCGCTCGTGTATCTTGCTCTGATCAAGGAAGAGTTGGGCGATCGGTGGTTGCAGAACGATCTGTTCCGGTTCGGTGCCTCCTCGCTTTTGGGTGATATCGAGCGCCAGTTGGAACACCATATCACCGGTGCCTATTCAGCGAACTGGCGGCACGCCATTGGGTAGGTCGCGTTTGCATATTTGTGAAAAGAAGAAGCCATGACCGTTCAAGAGATATTCGAGAGTATGGACTACGGCGAAGCGCCTGAATCGGCGGCGGATGCGTTGGCGTGGCTTGTCGATCAGGGGGATCGGTTCGGGCATTTCATCGATGGCAAGTTCACGGAGCCCGGGGAGGTTTTTGAATCGCGCAACCCGGCGAATGGCGAGGTTTTGGCGCATGTCTCTCAGGC
>CAZCOX010000064.1:5537-7475 GCA_964500115.1 uncultured Rhodobacterales bacterium | reverse complement strand
TTTTTGAATCGCGCAACCCGGCGAATGGCGAGGTTTTGGCGCATGTCTCTCAGGCGTCGCAGGCGGATGTCGATGCTGCCGTTGCTGCGGCACGCAAAGCACAGGGCAAATGGGAGAAGCTGGGTGGATCGGGCCGAGCACGGTATCTCTATGCGTTGGCTCGGTTGCTGCAGAAGCATTCGCGCCTGTTTGCGGTTCTGGAAACGCTCGACAACGGTAAACCCATTCGCGAGAGCCGGGATATCGATATCCCGCTGGCGCAGCGGCACTTTTACTTCCACGCCGGGCAAGCGCAGTTATTTGATACGGTCTGTGCCGATCGCGTGGCGCAGGGCGTGTGTGGTCAGGTGATACCTTGGAACTTTCCGCTGCTCATGCTGGCATGGAAGGTTGCCCCGGCTTTGGCGGCAGGGAACACGGTTGTGTTGAAGCCTGCTGAGTACACCTCGCTGACAGCGCTATTGTTTGCTGACATGTGCCGGCAGGCCGGGTTGCCGAAAGGCGTGGTCAATATCGTCACCGGTGATGGTGCGGTGGGTGAGATGGTGGTCACGCATCCTGACGTGAACAAGGTGGCTTTCACGGGCTCCACTGCTGTTGGACGCCGCATTCGCGAGGCAACTGCCGGGTCTGGCAAAGCGCTGACGTTGGAGCTTGGCGGCAAATCTCCGTACATCGTGTTTGAAGATGCCGATCTGGATTCTGCAGTCGAAGGTCTGGTCGACGCGATCTGGTTTAATCAGGGGCAGGTGTGTTGTGCCGGTTCGCGGCTATTGGTTCAGGAAGGCGTGGCGGAACGCTTTTATGCCAAGCTCCGGGTGCGGATGGACAAGCTTCGGGTGGGGTCTCCGCTCGACAAGTCCATCGACGTGGGCGCGATCGTTGATCCGAAGCAACTGGAGACAATCACACGTCTGGTTGATGCGAACACAGCAGGTCAGGTGTATCAGGCGTCTTGCGATCTGCCCGAGGTCGGATGCTTTTACCCGCCGACGTTGATCACCGGTTTGGGCACAGCCGATCCGTTGATGCAGGATGAGATATTTGGCCCAGTGCTGGTGGGCATGACGTTCCGTACGCCGTCGGAAGCCGTCGAACTGGCGAACAACACGCGCTACGGCTTGGCGGCGACGATCTGGTCCGAGAACATCAATGTGGCGCTCGATATTGCACCCAAGCTGGCCGCGGGTGTGGTTTGGGTGAACGGGACAAACATGTTTGATGCGGCGGCCCCTTTTGGTGGTGTGCGTGAAAGCGGCTTTGGTCGCGAAGGTGGGCCGGAAGGGATGCGAGCCTACACAAAACCTGCGGGCAAGGCCAAGGCGCTTGCCAAAGTGCAAGGGTTCAGCGCGGGGCCGGATACGGAACCGCAAGCGGTAGACCGGACCGCGAAGCTCTACATCGGTGGCAAACAGGCGCGGCCTGACGGCGGTTATGCGACCGAGATTTATTCGAAAGGCGGCAAGCTGATCGGACAAGCGCCGTTGGCGAACCGGAAGGATGTGCGGAATGCGGTTGAGGCTGCGCGCGGGGCGAAGGGCTGGGCGGGGACGACGGCGCATTTGCGGGCGCAGGTCCTGTACTACCTCGGTGAGAACCTGGCGGCCCGTGCTGATGAGTTCGCGACGCGGCTGAACCAGATGACGGGTGCCCGGTCGGGAGCCAAAGAAGTTGCGGCATCGGTTGATCAATTGTTCACCTGTGCGGCCTGGGCCGACAAGTTTGACGGGCGTGTTGCTCAGGTTCCTTTGCGCGGTGTGGCGCTTGCCATGCGGGAAGCTTGCGGCGTGATTGGAGCGTTTTGTGCGGATGATCACCCGCTTTTGGGGCTCGTGTCGGTCATGGCACCCGCGATTGCGATGGGTAGTCGCTGCGTGTTGGTTGCGTCAGAGCCGTTCCCGCTCGCCGCGACAGATTTCTATCAGGTGCTCGAGACGT
>CAZCOX010000064.1:0-5437 GCA_964500115.1 uncultured Rhodobacterales bacterium | reverse complement strand
GCGTCAGAGCCGTTCCCGCTCGCCGCGACAGATTTCTATCAGGTGCTCGAGACGTCTGATGTGCCGGGCGGTGTAGTCAATATCCTGACGGGTCGGCATGAAGAGCTGGCACCCACCCTGGCAAGCCACATGGATGTGGATGCAGTTTGGTCATTCTCATCTTCTGAATTGTCGGCAGGGATTGAACGCGGTGCAGCGCTCAATCTCAAGCGGACCTGGGTGAATAATGGGCTTGCATTCGATTGGGATGCGGGTGACGCAACCCCGTTTCTGGAGGCGGCGACAGAGGTTAAAACGGTTTGGGTACCCTACGGCGCGTGACGCGATTTTGTGCATCTTTGCGCCAGTTCGGGACGTCACATCGGCGCAGTCATTGAGAATTCACAAAACGAATGCTATTTTGACGCTACCAGCGCCGGGGTGAGCGGCGTGTTTTTATAGGAGGACGATGTCCTGTCTCTTCAAACGGATGTGGCTGCGGCCACGGACGGGGGTCTGCCGGTGACAGGCACACCCGCAATCGGATCGAAAAGCGATGCGTTGCTCGCGGCGATCCTATCTGAGCTTCAAGACAATAAGGCCGAAGACATTGTGCAGATCGACCTGCGCGGGAAATCAGCCATTGGCGATCACATGGTGATCTGCTCGGGTCGGTCGACCCGACAGGTGACGGCGCTTGCCGAAAAGCTGGTGGACGTTCTGAAGTCAGACCACGGCGTTCTGTCCAAGATCGAGGGCAAGGAAACGGGTGACTGGGTTCTGATCGACACGGGCGATGTCATTGTGCACGTGTTCCGGCCGGAAGTTCGGGAATTTTACCAGTTGGAAAAAATGTGGCTTCCGACTGGAGCCGCGCAGACCAGCTAGATGCGGGTGCATCTGCGCGCGGTTGGGCGGCTTGGCGGCCGCTCGGTAGAGCGTGCGCTGGTTGACGATTACCTGTCCCGGTTCGAACAGACCGGGCGCGGGCTTGGCTGGCGGTTCGGCGGCGAGACCGAGGTCGAGGACAAGAAGAACAGCGGCATGGCGGCTGAGGCGATTTTGCTGCGCAGCTCTATCCCTGCGGGGTCTTTACTGGTCTGTCTCGACGAACGTGGAAGTGTGTTGTCGTCGCCGGAATTTTCGCAAAAGCTGCGGGCATGGGCCGACCAGGGGCGGTCAGATCTGTGCTTCGTGATTGGCGGTGCGGATGGGATCGACCCGTCGTTGCGCGGCGAGGCCGATTATCTTTTATCGTTTGGTAAAATGGTCTGGCCGCACAAGCTGGTGCGGGTGATGATTGCCGAGCAGTTGTACCGCGCTGCCTCGATCGCGGCTGGCACGCCTTATCACCGCGTTTGATTTCGAATTGGCTTCGCCAATCCGACGTGTGCGAGGGGTTTCACCCCTCGCACTCCCCAAGGTATTTCGAGCAAGAGGAAAGATCAGCTGTAGGCGATGACCAAAAGGATCACGCCCAGGATGACGCGGTAGATGACGTACGGTGTAAAGCTGACGGATTTGAGCAATTTGAACATCAAAGACAAAGCGGCAAGTGCTGCGACAAACGCGAAGAAAGCGGCAATGGCGCCGTCGCGTGCTGCGGCGGCGTCTGCGGTTTGGATGACTTCAATGCCCAGGAGCGTGCCAGAGGCGATGATCGTTGGGATCGACATCAGCATCGCGAGACGCGCGGCGCTTTCGCGGTCATAGCCCAATTGCCGGCCCGCGGTGATGGTGATGCCCGACCGAGAAGTGCCTGGGATGAGAGCAAGCGCTTGCCATAGCCCCATGATGGTCGCGTCCTTAAGGCTCCAGTTCGGCGCGGATTTCGTGGTTGGTCCGGTCTGGTCGGCCCAGTAGAGTACGATGCCGAATATCAGCATGGACCAGCCAATGACGGCGGTTGACCGGAGCATATCGTCAAGGCCCGTGAGTTTGAGTATCAGCCCGAAGATCACAACCGGGATGGTCGCGATGATCAAACAAAGCGCCCAGAACGCGCCTTGGGTGTCGATCTTGCCACGGATCAGGCGAATGAGCCCTTGCAGGATCATCCCGACATCTGACCGGAAATAAAGCATGACGGCAAAGAGCGTGCCGACGTGAACGGCGACGTCGATGACCTGGCCCTGATCGGCCATTCCGGTCAGATTCGGCAACAGAATCAGATGGCCTGACGATGAAATCGGCAAGAATTCGGTGATGCCCTGGATCAGGGCGAGGATCAAAAGGTGGGTCAACGCCATTTGGGGCCGTCCGCGTCTGGGGTTTGTCATGGGTATAAACCCATAAAAACAAAGCGAAAGCGCTATTTTAAGACCGAAACGGACCTAATTTAGCCGCAACGCAGCATGAAATTTGTGTAACATCGACGATTTATTGGAAAATAGGTCAGTATAATTTACTTTTCTTTCCTGTGGCACTTCTGTAATCAGGCCCGACCACCGGAATGGAAGGACAGACGCGATGGCGAAACAGCCTATGCTCAAGTTTGTGCAGGTCGAACGTGATATGCCTGAAAAGCGGGACGCGGCGGCGCGTCGCGAAGACTTCCATGAGATTTATGCAGAATATGCAGATGCCAAGGCGAAGGAACAGGCCAGCCGCTGTTCGCAGTGTGGTGTGCCCTATTGCCAGTCACACTGCCCGTTGCACAACAATATCCCGGACTGGCTGCGCCTGACAGCCGAGGGGCGTTTGCAGGAAGCCTATGAGGTGTCGCAAGCGACGAACACATTCCCGGAGATCTGCGGCCGCATCTGCCCGCAAGACCGCTTGTGCGAAGGCAATTGCGTGATCGAACAGTCGGGGCACGGCACGGTGACCATCGGGTCGGTTGAGAAATACATCACCGATACCGCGTGGGAGGAAGGCTGGGTTCTGCCGATCAAACCGGCGCAAGAGCGGACGGAAAGTGTGGGCATCATTGGTGCCGGACCTGGAGGCTTGGCGGCGGCTGACGTGCTGCGCCGTCAGGGTGTTCAGGTCACCGTCTATGATCGCTATGACCGCGCGGGCGGATTGCTCACCTACGGTATTCCCGGATTCAAGCTGGAGAAGCCCGTCGTCATGCGCCGTAACGAACAGCTTGAGCTTGGCGGTGTGACGTTCGAGTTGAACTGCAATATTGGCCAGGACATTTCGTTTGAAGAAATCCGGTCCAAGCATGATGCGGTGATCATTGCGACCGGCGTCTACAAATCACGTGACCTGGCTGGGCCGGGGTCTGGCGCGGATGGCATCGTAAAAGCGTTGGATTACCTGACAGCGTCGAACCGCAAGAGTTTTGGCGATGAAGTTGCAGAGTTTGACAGCGGTGACCTGAATGCTGAGGGCAAGCGTGTCGTGGTTATCGGCGGTGGTGACACTGCAATGGACTGCGTGCGCACTGCGATCCGTCAGGGGGCAACGTCTGTGAAATGTCTCTACCGACGCGACCGGGCGAACATGCCCGGGTCTCAGCGCGAAGTGCAGAACGCCGAGGAAGAGGGCGTGCAATTCGAATGGCTGACCGCACCCAAAGGTTTTGTGGGTGAGCCGGTTGAAGGGGTCATGGTGCAACGCATGCGTCTGGGCCTGCCCGACGCGACCGGGCGCCAGATGCCAGAGGTGATTGACGGGTCGGACTATGTTGAACCTGCAGATATCGTGATCAAAGCGCTTGGGTTTGAGCCAGAAGAACTGCCAACGCTTTGGGACGTGCCTGAACTGGCTGTCACGCGTTGGGGGACAATCAAGGCGGAGTTCACCACGGGTGCAACCGATCTGTCTGGCGTTTATGCCGTGGGTGACATCGTGCGCGGTGCCTCTCTGGTGGTTTGGGCGATCCGCGATGGGCGCGATTGTGCAGAAGCCATTCTTGAACGCTTTAACAGCGTTGGGGCCGTGGCTGCCGAATGAGCGATATTGCAGCCCCATATCGCCGGACTGGCGTGCTGGACGGTGCGTGCCTGTGTGGTGAGACGCTCGTACGCGTTGACGGCGATTACATCGCTGCCATTGGTGTCTGCCATTGCCGCAAGTGCCGTGTCTGGGCTGGGACGATCACGGGGTATTTCATGGCCAAACCCGACGCCGTGCAAGTTGAAGGGCCGGTGAAAACCTATGCGTCGACCCCGTTTGCGACCCGAGCTTTTTGCGAGGTTTGCGGAACAAACCTTTGGTTGCGGAACAACGGCGATGAGGACGATTACGAACTGGTGCCCGCCTTGTTCAAAGACGCCGACAGCTTTCCGCTGATTTCCGAGATTTATTGTGATCGCGCGCCGGCCTATGCACCGTTGAAGGGCGATCACGTGCGCGCCACGCAGGCGCAATACGAAGCAAAACATCCCTTTGTCGAAGGAGACACGCCATGACCAAATACGATGCAGATTGGGTTGCAGCGGAAGAGGCAAAGCGCCAGTGGATGGCGGAGAATGGTCTGTACTCCGAGACGGAAGAGCATTCTTCCTGCGGTGTGGGTTTGGTGGTTTCTTTGGACGGGAAACCGTCGCGCAAGGTTGTTGAGGCGGGGATCACGGCGCTCAAGGCGATCTGGCACCGGGGTGCTGTTGATGCGGATGGCAAAACCGGTGACGGTGCGGGCATTCATGTGCAGATCCCGGCGCCTTTTTTCTACGATCAGATCGAACGGACAGGCCATAAGCCGCGCATGGACGAGCTGATGGCGATTGGTCAGGTGTTTTTGCCGCGCACGGATTTCGGCGCGCAGGAGACCTGCCGGACCATTGTGGAAACCGAAGTTCTGCGCATGGGCTATTACATCTACGGCTGGCGGCATGTGCCGGTCACCGTCGATTGCCTGGGCGAGAAAGCGAATGCGACCCGCCCCGAGATTGAGCAGATCCTGATCTCCAATTCCAAAGGGGTTGATGAAGAGACATTTGAGCGCGAGCTTTACGTTATTCGTCGCCGGATCGAGAAAGCTGCTGCTGCTGCTGGCGTTTCTCAGCTCTACATTGCGTCGCTGTCGTGCCGGTCGATCATTTATAAAGGCATGATGCTGGCCGAGCAGGTTGCAGAGTTTTATCCCGACCTTCAGGACGAACGATTTGAGTCCTCTTTTGCAATTTATCACCAGCGATACTCCACGAATACCTTCCCACAGTGGTGGTTGGCGCAGCCGTTCCGCATGCTGGCGCACAACGGTGAAATCAACACGCTCAAGGGCAACGTGAACTGGATGAAAAGCCATGAGATCCGCATGGCCTCCGGTGCGTTTGGCGAGATGGCCGAAGACATCAAGCCGATCATCGCCAATGGTGCGTCAGATTCGGCCGCACTCGATGCGGTGTTCGAAGTGCTGGTGCGCGCAGGGCGCAATGCACCTATGGCAAAAACCATGCTTATTCCGGAGTCGTGGTCGAAGCAGGCGATTGAGCTGCCGCAGGCGTGGCGGGACATGTATTCCTACTGCAACTCGGTGATGGAGCCCTGGGACGGCCCTGCAGCG
>CAZCOX010000063.1:10668-14577 GCA_964500115.1 uncultured Rhodobacterales bacterium | reverse complement strand
CCCGATGTCGACCCGCGCGCCAAGGTCGGCCACTATGTGGCACCGGAAGACTGGAACGATTTGATCCAAAGCCCCGATGTTGCGGTTATCGATACACGCAATGACTACGAAGTTGCGATTGGCACGTTTGAGGGTGCGGTTGACCCAAAGACGGACAGCTTTCGCGAGTTTCCAAAGTGGTGGGAGGAGAACAAAGATCGCTTTCACAACAAGCGCATCGCGATGTTTTGCACCGGCGGCATCCGGTGTGAAAAATCGACCAACTATCTGCTGAGCCAAGGTGTTGAAGACGTTTTTCACCTCAAAGGCGGTATCCTGAAATACCTCGAAGAGGTTCCGCAGGAGAACAGCACCTGGCAGGGCGAATGCTTTGTTTTTGACGGACGCGTTTCTGTTGGGCATGGCCTTGTCGAAGGGCCACATCTGCTATGCCATGCCTGTCGTCGGCCTATTCTGCCACAAGACGCATCGCGTCCTGAATACGAACAAGGCGTGTCATGCCATCAGTGCATTTCGGAAACCTCGGCTCGTGACAAAGACCGGTTCCGCGAGCGTCAAAAACAGATCAGATTGGCCGAAGAACGCGGTGAGCATCACATTCGCGTTGACGTGGTCGACGACTGATACCTGAGCTGATTAACGGTTCAGGGAAACAGTCTCCTCTCCCCATCCGTCAACCGAACATTTGGCCCGCACGAACAGGTCCCCATCTGGCAGGTCGGATATCGTCAGACTGCGTGTGAAGGGCTGCTCGTTCACATGAGGGTGCAATAACTCGCGTGTGCCAAGGATGTTTCCGTCACCGTCCTCAATCCGCCACCCGTCGGCGTAATGGTCCCAACCGGTATCGGGATGCGCGAGCGTGACCGACACGCGGGTTCCTTCGACCCGCGATTCCACGATTGTAACGGGATCAGCAAACGCTGGCGCAGCAGAGACCAGCATCAAGGAAATAAGTGTTCTCATGGTGCTTCTATAGCATGGCAAGTTGGCGAACCGCGGTCACTTATCCGACAGCAAGACCTTCCGCGACTCGGATGCAAACTCGCGCCGCAGGATAACGCCCAAGGTAAAGATCGTTGCCACAAGCAACGCCTCTGCGCCCAACAGCCAGGCGGCGGATGCGATACCGAAATAGACCGACCGTAATCCACGGTTATAGCTACGCGCGCCGGTGATGTTGATCTCTGCAGCTTGCAGCGCCATCGGCTTCGCCTTGGGATCCCGAGGATCGTTCGGTACCGCGGCCATAAGAACCGAGCAATAGCCGAACAGGCGGTTCGACCAGACGAACTTGAGAAACGCGTTGGCCGCAAAAAGCAGCAACAAGAGCAGCTTGATTTCCCAGATCACGACCGGCCCGCTTTCGAGCGTCAGATCGCTCGCGACCCCTTGCAAGCGTTCCGCGTTGCCGAGCAGCGCAAACCCACCGCCAATGGCAATCATGCTGGCCGAGGCAAAGAAGGCTGTTCCCTGCCTCAGATTTGCGATGATTTGGCTGTCAAAGATGCGAGGTTCGCGCGTCAGGAACTGGCACATCCATTCCCTGCGATAATCCGACATGATGTTCGACACCGACTGGAAGGATTGCGGCGCATGCTCGATTATTGCGGTCGCCCCGATCCACGCAACCAACAAAACAACCAATGCGACGGCATCGAGTGTTGAAAACAGGGCAAGACGATCCATCCAGTCCATGAATTAGAAGGGCTTCACGACGACGACCCAAAGGATCGCGATTGCGCCAAAAACGCTGATCTCATTGAAGATGCGCAGATACCTGTCAGACTCGGTGAACGTGCCACGTTTTGCCCTCAGCACGAGCCTGCCTGTCCATGTGTAGTGCAGCGCCAGCAGCACGACGAGGCCGATCTTGAGCCAGACCCAAGGCGCAAAGCTCCATTGGGCGGCCAGCCATAAGCCTGTGCCAAACGCAATCACGGCAAGCCCCGCCGAAAACCGGTAGAGGCGGATCGTCAGGTCACCCAGCGGGCCGAATTCGCCCAAACGCTCGTATTCGCGTTTCCAATAGATCAAAGCGCGGGGGACGGCGAAAATCGACGTCATCCAGCCCATAACGCACAGGATATGAATGATTTTTACCCAATCCATGTGTGCTTGGTGACGGGGGATGCGCGCAAAGGCAAGGGGCACAATCGCCGCTTCGCACAAAAAGACTCTGGTCATGCCTCTGAAATTGGTTATATCTTTTTACCAATTTTGGAGGTTTGCCATGGAAATGCCAATACCAAGCGCCGAGGTTCTGGCCCGAAAAGCCCAGATCGTAGCGCGGCTTCAGGAGGTTTTGCCTAGCGCGGCAGTGATTTCTGATGAGGCCGAAACGCGGGCTTACGAATGCGATGCGTTGACCGCCTACAAGTGCCCGCCTTTGGCAGTTGTGCTTCCAGCCTCCACCGAAGAGGTCGCAGCCGCTTTGAAGGTATGCCACCAGATGAACGTGCCAGTGGTGCCAAGGGGTTCTGGAACCTCTCTTGCAGGCGGTGCTTTGCCAACGGCGGACTGTGTGATGATTGGCGTTGCTCGCATGAACGACGTGCTGGAAACGAGCTATGAGAACCGCTTCATCCGCGTGCAAACCGGACGCACGAACCTGAGCGTGACCGGCGCTGTAGAGGAAGATGGATTCTTCTACGCACCGGACCCTTCCTCACAACTTGCCTGCGCTATCGCAGGTAATATCGCGATGAATTCGGGCGGTGCGCATTGCCTGAAATACGGCGTGACGACCAACAACTTGATGGGCGTCACAATGGTTCAGATGGACGGCACGATCATGGAAATCGGTGGCGCGCACCTGGATGCAGCTGGCTATGACTTACTTGGGTTGATTTGCGGATCAGAGGGCCAATTAGGCATCGTCACGGAAGCAACGCTGCGCATCTTACCGAAACCCGAAGGTGCGCGCCCGGTCTTGATTGGCTTTGATGCAAACGAAGTCGCTGGTGCGTGTGTGTCCGACATCATCAAAGCGGGTGTCTTGCCGGTCGCCATCGAATTCATGGATCGTCCCTGCATTGAAGCGACAGAAAACTTCGCCAAGGCGGGATACCCCATGTGCGAGGCCTTGTTGATTGTCGAGGTTGAAGGCTCAGATGCCGAAATTGACGAACAGCTTGCCCTGATCCTCGACATCGCGCGCAAACACAATCCTGTCGAGCTGCGCGAGGCCAAAGATTCAGACGAGGCTGGACGCATCTGGCTGGGCCGCAAATCAGCTTTCGGTGCGATGGGGCAGATCAACGACTACATGTGTCTGGATGGCACAATCCCGGTGTCCGAACTGCCTTATGTTCTGCGCCGAATTGGTGAAATGTCCAAGGAATACGGGCTTGACGTCGCAAATGTCTTTCACGCTGGCGACGGCAACATGCACCCGCTGATCCTCTTCGATGCCAACAAACTTGGCGATCTGGAGACGTGCGAGGCGTTTGGAGCCGATATCTTGCGGCTATGTGTCGAGGTCGGCGGATGCCTGACCGGCGAGCACGGGGTTGGCATCGAAAAGCGGGACCTGATGACAGATCAATACGCGCCGAACGATCTTGAAGCTCAAATGGCCGTCAAAGATGTGTTTGACCCCGGATGGTTATTGAACCCCGCAAAGGTCTTTCCACTGGCTGTATCAGCGAACCGGCGATCGATGGCGATGGCGGCTGAGTAGTATTTTGGGGGCCAGCCCCCAAACCCCCGGCATATTTTCAAAAAGAAGAAGACTATGAGACCTGAAACTGAGTCGGATCTGGCCGCATTGATTGCTGGTGCGAATGATCCGCTGCGGATTGTTGGTGGCGGCACCCGGGACGTTCGGGTGGATGGGGATGTCGTTGAAACAAGCGGATTGGCGGGTATCAGTTTGTACGAGCCGGGGGCTTTGACGCTTGTTGCGCA
>CAZCOX010000063.1:422-10568 GCA_964500115.1 uncultured Rhodobacterales bacterium | reverse complement strand
ATGAAGAACGTCACCGGGTATGACCTTGTCAAATTGATGTCAGGCTCCTGGGGCACGCTGGGCGTTTTGACAGAGGTGAGCCTGAAAGTCTTGCCAGCGCCTGAAAGCGCGGCCTGTGTTTTGATCGACGGTTTGAGCGATGAGGACGCTGTAGAGGCAATGTCGAAAGCGCTGATGTCACCGTTTGAGGTATCCGGTGCTGCGCATGTGCCTGTCGGTCTGGATGGCACGCCAGTGACTATGCTGCGCGTCGAAGGCTTTGCCGGCTCGGTGACGTATCGCGCCGATCAGATTGCGGCGTTGTTTTCGGATCATTCAATCCGGATCGAGCGTGATCCCGGCGCGGTTGCGGAGGGCTGGGCCTGGATACGCGATGTTGCCCCGTTTCATGACAGACCCGGTGATGTCTGGCGCATCTCTTGTACGCCGTCTGAAGCGCCTGCTCTGGTCAAAAAGCTCAATGCAGAGGCCGTGCTGTATGATTGGGGCGGCGGATTGATTTGGGCATTGGTGCCTGCTGGCACGGATTTGCGTGCACGGTTGGGTGCGTTTGACGGCCATGCCACGCTGGTTCGCGGCATTGGCCAACCGAAATTCCATGCGCAATCAAAACCACTCGACATACTGTCGCGCGGACTGCGACAGAAATTCGATCCGAAGGGCATTTTGAACGCAGGACTTATGGGCTGAACATGCAAACAGAATTCACAGAAGCTCAGCTTGAAAAGCCCGATTTCGCAAGATCAAACGAGGTCTTGCGCACCTGCGTGCATTGCGGGTTTTGCACCGCGACCTGCCCTACCTATCAGGTACTTGGCGATGAACTTGATAGCCCGCGCGGGCGCATTTATCTGATTAAAGACATGCTCGAAAATGAGCGGAAACCGGACGAAAAAACGGTCAAACATATCGATCGGTGTCTGTCATGCCTCGCCTGTATGACCACTTGCCCGTCTGGTGTGCACTACATGCATCTGGTTGATCACGCGCGGGCGTATATCGAGGAAAACTATGACCGGCCCTGGCATGAGCGCGCGTTGCGGTGGGCTTTGGCAAATATCCTGCCCTACCCAGGGCGGTTTCGTGTCGCGCTGCTGCTCGCCAAGATCGGCAAACCCTTTGCGCCGCTGATCCCCGATACGCGCGTGAAAGCGATGTTGGCGATGGCGCCGAAAACAATTCCGCCAGTGAGCCGCAACGACGACCCGCAAAGCTTTCCTGCCGAACAGCCGCGCAAGAAACGCGTGGCGTTGATGACCGGTTGTGCGCAGAAAGCGCTGAACACGGACATCAATGACGCCACCATTCGCCTTTTGACGCGTCTGGGCTGCGAGGTTGTTGTCGCGGAAGGGGCTGGATGCTGTGGCGCGCTCACTCATCACATGGGCAAGGTTGATCAAAGCCACGGGTCCGCAGCAGCCAATATCCGCGCCTGGACACGCGAGATGGATGGCGCGGGGCTTGATGCCATTGTCGTCAATACAAGCGGCTGCGGCACAACTATCAAAGACTATGGCCATATGTTCCGAAACGACACCCTTGCCGATGATGCGGCGCGTGTTTCGGCAATTGCCAAAGACGTGAGCGAGGTGCTGATTGACCTTATCGATGAAAAAAGCGTTTCCGCTGCCAAACAGCTGCATGGCGGATTGAAAGTCGCCTATCACGCAGCGTGCAGCCTGCAACACGGTCAACAGATCAAAACGCACCCAAAGACACTTCTTAAAGCAGCGGGTTTCGAGGTCGTCGAACCGAAAGACAGTCATTTGTGCTGCGGCTCTGCTGGCACTTACAACCTCATGCAGCCCGAGATTTCTGCGGAGTTGAAAGCAGGCAAAGTCCGGACGCTTGAGGACAAATCACCCGACATCATCGCGGCGGGAAACATTGGCTGTATGATGCAGATTGGATCAGAGTCTAACGTACCGGTTGTACATACCGTCGAATTGTTGGATTGGGCCACTGGCGGACCCAGGCCTAATGCCTTGAAAATGCCCTAAGCGGAGACTGTCCGTCATAGTTCCGCCGGAAAACCTGTATAGCAGACGGGCAGAACGGAGAAACTGCGTGCGACATCTGATCCTGGGGGCTTTGTTGGTCGCGCTGCCTGCTGTGGCAGTTGCTCAGAACACCGGGCTGTTCTCGATGGAGAGCCGCCAGGATGGTCGCGCGTGGGAAGCTGTCGGGCGTTTGGAACTGGCGGGAAATGCGTTTTGCACCGGATCCCTGATCAGCCCTGATCTCGTACTGACAGCTGCACATTGCCTCTATGACGACACCGGTGAAGTACTGGACCCCCAGGACATTCAGTTCCTTGCGGGATGGCGCAATGGTCGGGCCGCTGCGTATCGCCGTGTTCGCCGGGCTGTTCCCCATCCGAACTACACGGCGGGCGCGGTTCCCAGCCCAGAACGCGTATACTTCGACATCGCTTTGATCGAGCTTCAGCATCCTGTGCGCAACACAACGATCTTGCCGTTTGAGACGGATGCGCAGCCTCCGGTCGGCCAAAATGTAGGTGTGGTGTCTTACGCCCACAATCGGTCTGAAGCGCCGTCGATGCAGGACACCTGCAAAGTATTATCGGCGCAGGATGATATTCTGGTTCTGTCCTGTTCGGTGGATTTTGGCGCGTCGGGATCACCCGTCTTTTATTTTTCCGATGACGGACCCCGGATCGTGTCGGTGGTGTCATCCAAGGCAAAAAGCGATGAAAAGCCGGTTTCGCTTGGCGCGCCATTGGAGAAGCAGGTCGAAGACATCAAGGCGCTTATGGCGAAAGGCGCGGGTTACGCCGAAGGCTCCGCTTTTCGCCCCGTGATCGCTGAGGACGGCGCGCGCAAAGATACAGGCGCAAAATTCATCCGGCCAGAGGCGCAGGATTAAGACGCGCACACACCCCTTGAAACCGGAATTTCAGGTACCCACATCGCTATCATCGAGACGCCCAATTGGGGTTTCGCGCTAACTCACGGCCTGTCCAATCCCGGAAGGCCGCACATACTGGTATCGCTCAATGGAGGATGACCCATGCGAGGATTTGATTTTGCGCCGCTTTACCGCGCAACCGTCGGCTTTGACCAGATTGCTGACATGATGGACCGGGTGCTGACAAACGACGTCAGCCAACCCAGCTACCCCCCTTACAATATCGAAAAAACCGCTGACGACGCCTATCGCATTTCGATTGCCGTCGCCGGTTTCTCGGACGAAGATCTGACGGTCGAGGTTAAAGACGGCGCATTGATTGTAGCCGCCAAGAAAGCCGATGAAGACACGTCGCGCACTTACCTGCATCGTGGCATCGCCACACGTGCCTTCCAGCGCCGCTTCCATTTGGCCGACCATGTTCGTGTCACAGGTGCGAGCCATTTTGACGGCATGCTGCATATCGATCTGGAACGGGAAATTCCCGAAGCGCTGAAACCGCGCCGGATCGAGATTGCCAAGGCAGACGCTATCGAAAAAGACGTGGTTGAGGCCAAAGCCGTCAACTAAGCCTTCTGGCGACGTTATCGGGAAAAGGCTCGGCGCAACGCCGGGCCTTTTCTTGTTCAGACTGGTGTTTTCCGAACCGATCCAAACTCAAGCCATTCGCGCTCTTTCGGCGAGAGATGCGCATCCATCATCGCATCATAGGCGGCAAGTTCGGCCTCTGTCAGATCGCCAATCCACTTCCCGTCGGATCCGCTGTCGAAAAAAGCTGCGTCTGACTTGAAGAACCCTTTGCCACCAGCGGGGCAGAACCGTTCCGCGTTATCTTTCATGTTCTGAAAGGTCGCTGCCTGTATCAGATCATCCATAACAGCCGCCGGGTGTTTTATGCCCAGAAGATCGGCCACAGATTCAAAAGTACCTGCCAGATCCCGTTTCATATCGGCGTAATGAAAAAGCGTTACATTTGGTTTGCTGGCAACCGCCCGCGCCGTCTCGTAGTGTCTTAGAATATGCGCCAGTGTCAGGGCATCGCCATCGAACCCTTCTGGCCCACCGTCCAGAAACCGACGAAACGTCACACGCTCCGAGTCGTCTTCGGGGTACCACAGGTCGAACCATGAAATCGGCGTATTGCCGATATGTTTGCGATAGGAAAAATGCACATCGATCGGATGGCGAAACACGCACAGGTATTGCGCGTTTTCATCCAGTGGAATCCCGTCCATCGGTGTATGGCTTTTCAAGCTGCGCCTGTGCGTCATTGCCTCAAGCCGCTCGGCGACTTCTGACATCTCGCGAAACCGAACATCCACCCAAGGCATCTTGACCGACAGTTCTGTCTCGACCTCCGGATCGCCGGAAAATAAGAGCGATACGATGGTTTGCATCCAGGTTGTCCCGGCTTTGGGGGGCGTTACAACAACAACATCGTCAGGGCGGATGCGCACCATATCCCACCGACGGTTGTCCGTCAGCGGGCCAAGGTAAAGCTTTCGGTTGGTCATAGCCGACACCTCTTGCGAGCAGATTGGGTCAGCAAAGGGCTTTCATGTCCGGAATGCAACGCCGCGTGAGAACATCTCGCGGCGTTGCGAAGGGTCAAACGCTCATACAGACGTATTTCATCTCAAGGAATTCCTCGATGCCGTGGTGGCTACCTTCCCGCCCAAGACCGGATTGTTTGACACCACCGAAAGGCGCGACCTCGGTGGAGATGATCCCTGTGTTCACACCAACAATGCCATATTCCAGCGCTTCAGCCACCTTGTACACGCGGCTCAGGTCATTGGCGTAGAAGTAGCTGGCAAGACCAAAGATCGTGTCGTTGGCCATCGCGATCACATCGTCTTCGTCCTCAAACTTATAGAGCGGCGCAAGCGGGCCAAAGGTTTCGTCGGTCGTGAACTGCATCTCCGAAGTTGCGCCGGTTACGATCGTAGGTTCAAAGAAAGTGCCACCAAGGTCAGACGGGTTCCCACCCAGAATAATGTTCGCACCTTTCGACTTGGCGTCAGAAATGTGCTCTTCGACCTTCTCAACAGCCTCTTGATTGATCAGCGGGCCAAAGGCGACGCCGTCTTCCAGACCGTCACCAACTTTCATGTCGGCCACCCGCGCACGCAGCTTTTCCGCAAACGTGTCATAGACGCCAGACTGCACATAAATGCGGTTGGCGCAGACACAGGTTTGGCCATTGTTGCGAAACTTGCAGAGGATCGCGCCTTCGACGGCTGCATCGATGTCGGCGTCGTCGAACACGATGAACGGCGCATTGCCACCAAGCTCCATCGAGCATTTCATCACCTGATCCGCCGCCTGCCGCAGCAGGATGCGACCCACCTCGGTTGAACCGGTAAAGGTCAGTTTGCGCACAGCCGGATTCTCACAGAATTCTTTGCCGACTTCGGAGGACGAGGAGGATGGCACCACATTGAAGACACCGGCAGGAATGCCCGCACGCTCCGCCAAGACGCCCAGCACAATTGCTGACAACGGTGTTTCAGCCGCAGGGCGCGCAACGAAAGAACAGCCTGCGGCAAGCGCCGGGCCAGCCTTGCGGGTGATCATCGCATTCGGGAAATTCCACGGTGTAATCGAAGCCGCAACACCGATGGGTTGCTTCATCACCATGATCCGTTTGTCGCGCTGATGCCCGGGGATTGTCTCTCCGTATATGCGCTTGGCTTCTTCGGCGAAGAACTCAACAAACGATGCGCCATATCCGATTTCGCCCGTAGCTTCGGCGAGAGGCTTGCCCTGTTCAGCTGTGAGGATGATGCCCAGATCGTTCTGATGTTTCATCATCAAATCGAACCACTTGCGCAGAACGGAGGCGCGTTCTTTGCCGGTCCACTTGGCCCACTCTTTCTGCGCGACCTCTGCGGCCGCGATGGCATCGGCCACTTGCGCGCGCGACAGGTCAGCCACTTCGGCGATCACATCGCCACGCGCCGGGTTATCGACCGTGAATGTCCCGTCGTCCCCATCGATCCAGGTGCCGTTTACGTATGCACGCGTCTCTAAGAGAGACGGGTCTTCCAACAGACTTGCGAGATTTGTGGTCTGGTCGAGCATGGGTCCCCTCCGGTAATTGTGAATACTAGGAGGTACACTTGCCAGGTTTCTTGGCAAGAGCAGATTCGACAGGAGCACACCTTGGATTGGGACGACGCCTACGCAAACGCCGCGCATATCCCGGATGGCGCATCATATCCGGAACGCTGGAAAACCGCCTCTGACGCGTATCGTCAGTCGATGTCGGTACTGGGGCGCGCAAGACTTGGTGTGATGTACGGGCATGGCTCGCGCGAGATTTTAGACCTGTTCCTGCCTAATGGCGCGCCGAAGGGTTTGGTCATGTTTGTGCATGGCGGGTTTTGGCGGATGTTTGCGGGATCGGACTGGTCACACCTTGCACAGGGTGCGGTTGATCGCGGCTGGGCGGTCGCCATGCCAACGTACGATCTGTGCCCTCGCGTGCGGATCGCTGACATCACACGCCAAATGGCTCAAGCCGTCTCGGTCGTCGCGCGCGAGATTGATGGCCCCATCCGGCTGACCGGCCATTCGGCAGGCGGCCACTTGGTGGCGCGGATGCTAGACCCCGGCCTAGTGTCGCCCGACACCTTTGAACGGATTGAACACGTCGTTCCAATCTCGCCTTTGTCGGATTTGCGACCTCTGATTCACACGAAGATGAACGATGACTTCAAACTCGATGAAGCAACGGCGCGCGAAGAAAGTCCGATCTTCATGGAGCAGCCCGCGAGACCTGTCACCGTCTGGGTTGGCGCGGATGAGCGCCCTGCTTTTCTGGATCAGGCAAAGTGGTTGTCAGACGCTTGGGGCTGTACGCTTGTCGTCGATCCCGGCAAACACCATTTTGACGTGATCGATGGTCTATCCATAGCGGATAGCCCTTTGATGAATACCATTCTGAAAGAAACTCCGTAAACTGGCAATTGGGCCTTGCTCAACATCAGAAACCTGCCATGTTGCGGCGCGATGCATACGATTGCAAAAGGCTGACCATGTCCGGGTTTCAATCCGAGAAACAACTGGTTCTCGATTACTACGACGCTTTGACCAACAGCACGGCGAACGACCTTACCGATGCCATGGAGCGTTTCTGCGCCCCGAACTTTCTCTGGCGTGGCTATCACCCATTTGGGGAAATTGCCGGGCCACAAGAGGTTGCGCGTGAATTCTGGCAGCCTTACAAATCGTCCTTTTCTGCGATGCAGCGGCGCATGGATATCTTTTTTGCCGGTCATCATCGGTTGGAAAAAGATGGTGCGATTTGGGTGGCGTCGATGGGTCACTTGATGGGGCTGTTCGACGCGCCGTGGTTGGGCATCCAACCAACACGCAAAATCGCGATGTTGCGGTACGGCGCTTTTCACAAGATCGAGAATGGCCGCATCACCGAAGAAGCGATGTATTTCGATATTCCGCACCTTATGGTGCAGGCCGGGCAAAACCCGTTTGGCCCCCAGACAGCGGGACATCTCGTTCAGCCCGGGCCGCTGACGCATGACGGTCTGTTGTATGCTGATGCGCCTGACGCAGAAGGACACGCCACGCTGGCGTCCATCGAAGCAATGGTCAGCGATCTGGGCAGCTGGAACCTGGGCTTGCCGCTGGAAGACGAGCTTCGCCGCACATGGCACGAAGACATGCTGTGGTGGGGGCCAGAAGGCATCGGCGCAACATTCACCATTCCACGCTATGCGCAGCAGCATTCCGGCCCGTTTCGCGCGGCCTTTACCAATCGGTCAAAAACGCAGCATTTGTGCCGGACCGCCGAAGGCAAATATGGCGGCTTTTTCGGTTGGCCCAATTTCACCGCTGAACATACGGGTGGATTCATGGGCATGCCCGCAACGCCGGGTCGCATCGAGTTCAGAGTGATCGATTTCTACCGGCGTGAGGGTGACAAGCTGGCCGAGAACTGGATTTTCATCGACCTACTGCACGTCTGGGCACAGCATGGCGTGGATATCCTAAAGCGCAGCACATCGATCGGGTAGGAAGGCCCTTGCAAGGGTCTTCCCGCCAAGCGATTTCGAAATCGCTTGGCGGCGGTGGGTTAGTAAACCCACCCTACTGATTGGGGAAATAGTCCTCGCAGTCACCATCGCGATAGACGTCTGCGGTGCAGCAGTGCAAGCCGCCGCCAAACGCGTAGGCGTCGCGCAAATCGACCGGCACAACTTCCATACCGAGCTTGTCCATCTGTTCCATCTGGTAGACTTCGGACGCTTCGACGCAGACGGTTTTGGGATCAAGCACCAAAACGTTCATGCTAAGCCAGGTCGAGGAATAACACAGCGGTGGCGGCGTATTGTGTGCCGGTTGCGCGGCATCCACGATCTCCCAGTCGTTTTTCTTGAAATACTCCCGCTGGTCGTCCGGCAGGCGACGGTTTGGGTTGTTCAGGATCAGACCCGGTCGCAACGGCGTGAAGGTTGCATCGATGTGGATCGGATACGGATCGCCGGGGAAGTTCACGGCGCGCACGCGGTGATCTGGGAAGTGGCGGCGCAGCCATTCGATGCCTTTAAGGTTGGTGGTGAACCCATGCTGCACGATAAGGTCTTTGCCGAAGCGCAGCACATCAGCGGCATCGAACAGTGGTTCTTCCTCGGTCGTGACAAAGTGCTTTTCTGCCGTCCACTTCAATCGCTTTTCGATCCCGATCTTCTCGGACAGGTAGTCATCGTGATAATCCGCATCCGTCAGGCGCGGTTTGGGCGCAGCCTCGTGGCGGAAATTGGGGTCTTCGTCCCAGTACTGCTGCATTAGCGGGCGAAAGCAAAGATATTCGAACCACCGGCAGCGATATGACATGGTCGCCTCAAGAATTTCGTGCCCAACGGTGAGCAGCACGTCACGCGGCGGCATGCAGCCAAACTGGCTGTCTGTGTGAAAATCAGGGGTCGTGACGGGTTTGGAAAAGTCGGTCGGCGTCGGCCGGTCAACGCGAACACCGCGCTTGCGCAGCAAGTCGGCAAAGTTGTCGAGCAGTTCATTCGCCCGGTCGATGGTCTCCTGTGGGCGCCGGCCCCACTGGCCGCGCATGTCGCTGTCTTCGGGGACCTTCGCGTCTAGGGCGGGTTCCTCGGGCGGGATGTGGCAATCGTCGGCCTTGCCCACAATTACGTGGCGCAGCGTATTCCATTCGTTCCAGCTTTTGACTTCGGTCTTCTGAGACGACCAGTTCGACATGTTGCGCTCCCGCTTTTCGGGTGACGAAGCCTATGCTCCGATCTCCCAATCGAAACTCCCGGCGTACAGGATGGTGGATTTGGGATCGATACGACCGAGTCGCTTGGCGACGCCATCGCCAATGATCCAGTCAGGGTTTTAGCAAGGCTTCTTTTTCGGGAAAAGACGTGAAAGCGCTGCCGAACCAGCCTTAACCTGCGCAAGCGAGCCGACATGTTGGCTTGATGCTTTCATTTCATAGGTGGATTTGCAAAAATCGCATCAAAGATCGACTTCAGGGGATGTAAATTGTATTAACATTCCCTACATAGATAATAAGATATTGATCGGAGGGACAAAAATGGCCGATTTTGAAACACAGGTGCGCGAAAGCCAGGCGCAAGTTGCCGAAGCGCAGGCAAAAATCTCGGAACTGACCAGCCGGATTGAAACTGCCCGCGCCAAGATGAAGTCAGGCGACGACGTGGCGTTCGACATTGAAAACGCGACGCTGGATGACGTTCATGCTCATACTGATGTCATGAACGCAAACATCGCGGAACTCATTATGGGGCTCGATGATGTGACGGCCGCCTTTTCCAAGGACTTTGACGAGATGCGCTCCAAGACCGGTTGGGAAAGCTTTGTTGGCATCTTTTCGCGCGGCAAATCAGAATCGATGCGGCAGGAGCGAATGAAGACCGCGTCTATCGATGACAAGCTGCAGGATTTGATCGCCAAGTCCGACGTCATCGTGAACCTTCTTCAAGGCCAGTTGAACCTGTTGAATGAGCAGAAAGACAAGGTCGAAGTGAACCTGTCGGAGACGTTGGACGAGCGCGAAGCGACTGTCGGCGAGTTGGAGTCGGTCAAAGCAGAGATCGTTGCGATGGACCCCAAAATCATCGAATTGGAAAACAAGATCAGTGTCGAACAGGACGCGGCAGCCCGGACTGCGCTTGAAACTGAACTGGCTGAGATGAATGCCGCGTATAATGCGCT
>CAZCOX010000063.1:0-412 GCA_964500115.1 uncultured Rhodobacterales bacterium | reverse complement strand
ACGAACAGGTCAAGCTGGCCAAATCGCAGACCTTGGAGCGGTATATCGAAAAAGGAAAAACCTGGATCGACAGCCTTCAGAACCAGGCGGCGACGCAGATGGTGCTGATCAACAAGCTGCAGACGGACACGAAACAGCGCGTGGTACTCTATGATGCGCTGACCAAGTCGTTGAAGACAGCCCAGCAACAAGATGTCGCCCACCGCATCAACGAGATCGGCGTGCAGACCGACAAGGAAGCCCAAACCGCAATGGCCGGGATCGGCGCTGCAACTAATGATAAGATGGCTGACATGCTGGAAAGCCACGAGGACCATATGGTCTTTGCGCGCGAAGTGCTGGAAGCCAAGGCCAAAGCCGATGAACGTTTTGCGCGCCGGTTCCAGGCCATTGTCGAGAAACACGACAAGAA
>CAZCOX010000062.1:0-14643 GCA_964500115.1 uncultured Rhodobacterales bacterium | reverse complement strand
TAGAAGCCACGATGTCCTATCGCTGCCGCTGGTTCGAATATCTGAACTACCGCCCGCTCTTGCAGCGCTATTGGGAGGAAGACCCAAGTTTCCGGCATGAAGCCGCGCCCAAGCCGCGGCTCACGGATGCGGATTACCATCCCGATTACCTGTCCGAGAAGATAGGCGTTGAGAAGCGGCTGAAATGGACCGCCGAGAAATTCTTTGTCACCACCGAGGAAGAGCCGCTCTTTGACGCCGCCGATGTGCTGCGCTTTGGCCGCGATCTTGTGGTGCAGCACGGGTTCACGACAAACCTCAAGGGCATCGAATGGCTGCGCCGCCACTTCCCGGACCATCGCGTGCATGCGGTGAATTTCCCCGGCGATCCCTACCCGATCCATATCGACGCGACCTTTACGCCTCTGCGTCCCGGCCTGATCCTGAACAATCCGCAGCGCAGGTTGCCAGATGATCAGCGCAAGATGTTCGAGGCCAATGACTGGGAAATCGTCGATGCGGCCCAGCCCGCCCATAACACGCCGCCGCCACTGTGTTATTCCTCGACCTGGCTCAGCATGAATGTGCTGGTGCTCAATCCCAAAACCGTCTGCGTGGAGAAGTCCGAGGTCTACCAGGCCGAGCAGATGGACAAGCTGGGCATGGAAGTGGTCGAGGTCGAACTGCGCGACGCTTATGCCTTTGGTGGTGGCCTGCATTGTTGTACGGCGGATGTGTACCGTGAAGGGGCGTGCGAGGATTACTTCCCAAAGCAATGATGTGATGTCGCCGCGCTGGCGCGCGCCGACTCGCTGGAGGGGTTTCACCCCTCCAGACCTCCCCAGGATATTTTCGAGCCAAAGAAGAACTGGACCGCGCTCTGCTCAGCTGTTGCGCCCAGGCATCCGGTCCAGCCTCCCTGCTCCAGCGCGAAACTGAAAAACCGTTCTCGCTGCGCGGAAAAGTCGTGGACAAGGATGCCCCTTTTGCCCTGAATTCGGGATCGTGTCGCGCGGCGATAATTTCCTCTGCCCCGTCTCGCCAATCCCACCCACACGGTCTAACCTCCGCGCCAACCAAAACACGGAGGATTCCATGACCGACGGCCCAAGCTACGGTTTCGACACGTTGCAAATTCACGCGGGCGCCCGCCCCGACCCCGCCACCGGCGCGCGCCAGGTACCGATTTATCAGACCACCGCTTACGTGTTCCGCGATGCCGATCACGCCACCGCGCTCTTCAACCTGCAAGAGGTGGGCTATATCTATTCCCGCCTGACCAACCCGACCGTTGCGGCTTTGCAGGAACGCGTTGCGACTCTGGAAGGTGGCGTTGGTGCGGTCTGCTGCTCCTCAGGGCACGCGGCGCAGATCATGGCGCTTTTCCCGCTCATGGGACCGGGCAAGAACGTGGTGGTGTCCACCCGGCTATACGGCGGCTCGATCACCCAGTTCAGCCAGACAATCAAGCGGTTCGGCTGGTCCGCGAAATTCGTTGATTTCGACGATATGGACGCGGTGGCAGCCGCAATTGACGACGACACCCGCGCCGTGTTCTGCGAAAGCATCGCCAATCCGGGCGGCTATATCACCGATCTGGATGCTGCGGCCAAAGTGGCGGACGCAGCCGGCCTGCCGCTCATCGTCGATAACACCTCGGCCACGCCTTATCTGTGCCGCCCCATCGAACATGGCGCGACGCTGGTGGTGCATTCGATGACCAAATACCTGACGGGCAATGGCACCGTGACAGGCGGCGTCGTGGTGGACAGCGGCAAGTTCGACTGGACAGCGAATGACAAGTTCCCGTCGCTGAGCGAACCGGAGCCTGCGTATCACGGTCTGAAATTTGCAGAGACCTTTGGCCCATTGGCCTTCACGTTCCACGGCATCGCCATCGGCCTGCGCGATCTTGGCATGACACTGAACCCGCAGGCAGCGCATTACACGCTGATGGGGATCGAAACGCTGTCGCTGCGAATGCAGAAGCATGTCGATAATGCCATGGATGTGGCCAGCTGGTTGGAAACGCATGATGCCGTTGAATCCGTGACCTATGCGGGATTACCATCTTCGCCTTACAATCACCGGGTTGAAAAGATTTGCCCAAGGGGGGCTGGTGCCTTGTTTACCGTGGCGCTCAAAGGCGGCTACGAGGCGTGTATCAAGTTTGTGGATTCGCTCGAGATTTTCAGCCACGTCGCAAACTTGGGCGACACGCGCAGCCTGGTGATCCATTCAGCCTCGACCACGCACCGTCAATTGACGCCGGAGCAGCAAGAAGCCGCGGGTGCGGCACCGAATGTTGTGCGCATTTCCATCGGGACGGAAGACGCGCAAGACCTCAAGGATGACTTAAACGGCGCTTTGAACGCGACGTTGTAGAACGTTTTGCAGAATGCTTGACCCAAGCCCGTCACAACAGGCTTGGGCGCACTGATCAGAGCGAGATCGGTCGCATCACCTGCGGCTCGATCACGTCGACTTCGGGTAGCCCTAACACCAATGCATCTGCTGATTGCTCAAGCAGATCGAACGTCCGGTAGTGGCACGGGATCACGGTTTTGAAGTTGAAATACCGTTTCGCGGCGTAACAGGCCTCACCCATGCCCATTGTGAAATAGCCACCAGCGCTCAGAATGCCGATATCGGGTTTGTAAATGTCACCGATCCAGTCCATGTCGGCCATGACTGTCGTGTCGCCCGAGAAATAGATGGTTCGGTTCTCGCCTTTGAGAATATAGCCGATCTCGGCTCCCATGTAGGCCGCGCCTTTGTCTGTAGCCATTGACGATGAATGCGACGCGGGCACCATCGTGGCGGTCATTTCCCCTCCCAACACAATTGTTCCACCTTTGTTAAAGGCGTTTCCTTCCACTGCGCCAAGGCCGGTCAGATGCTGTGCCAGTTCATACATCCCAGACACCGGCGCGCCGGTTTTCTGCGAAATCTCAACGATGTCTTGCGTGTGATCGAAATGACCGTGCGTCACCAGAATATGCGTCGCGCCGGAAATCGCCGCGTCTGTATCCTGATCCTCCATCATCGGGTTGCCGTTGATCCACGGGTCCACCAGCACCACCTGGTGGCCGATTTCGATCCGGAATGATCCGTGCCCCATCCAAATGATCTGCATGCTGTCCTCCCTCCAGGTTGCAGGAGCAAGCTTAACGACTCCAGCGCGCGGGAACAGAGTGGAATGAACAAAATGCAGCCCTTGATCCGCAGCAAAGGCGTGTTTGCGATCACGCGGGCTTGACCGGCCACAACGCCCACTTGAACCCCACACCCCACATCGCTAAACGCGTCGCAACTGGCTTTGCCGACATGCAAAGGAAACGACGCGCCATGTCCATTGACACTCAAACGGCCGCCCGCGTGGCCAAGCTTGCCCGCATCCGCGTGGAAGACGACGCACTGCCCGCACTGGCGCAGGAATTCAGCAATATTCTGGGCTTTATCGAGCAGTTGAATGAGGTGGATGTTGATGGTGTTGAACCAATGGTCAGCGTGGAGCCGATGCGGCTGAAGCGCCGAACCGATGGCGTGACGGACGGCAACCAGCAGGACAAGGTTCTGGCCAACGCGCCCGATGCGCGCGAAGGCTTTTTTGCGGTTCCGAAGGTGGTTGAGTGATGACCGATCTGACCAAGCTGAAAATCGCAGAAGCCCGCGATGCGCTGCGCGCTGGCGATGTTAGCAGCGTCGAGCTGACCGAGGCCTGTTTGAGCGCCATCGATGCAGCCGATGCGCTTGGCGCTGTGGTCCACAAAACGCCCGAGATTGCCCGCGATCAGGCCAACGCTGCGGATGCGCGGATCAAGGCAGGGGATGCGCCCGATCTGTGCGGGATTCCGCTAGGGATAAAGGACCTCTTCTGCACCAAGGACGTGCCGTCACAGGCTGCCAGCGCGATCCTTGACGGGTTCAAACCACAATACGAAAGCACCATCACGACCAAGCTGTTTGAGGCGGGCGGCGTGATGCTGGGCAAGCTCAACATGGATGAGTTCGCCATGGGCTCTTCGAATGAGACCTCGACCTATGGCAATGCAGTAAACCCATGGCGGCGCGGCAATGACGACACGCAACTGACGCCCGGCGGGTCTTCCGGCGGGTCGGCCAGCGCAGTCGCTGCCGACCTGTGCCTTGCCGCAACCGGCACCGATACGGGCGGCTCGATCCGTCAGCCCGCGGCGTTTACCGGTATCACAGGCATCAAACCAACCTACGGGCGCTGCTCGCGCTGGGGCATTGTGGCCTTTGCGTCGTCCCTTGACCAGGCGGGCCCGATGACCAAAGACGTGCGAGATGCAGCGATCATGTTGGAGGCCATGTGCGGCCACGACCCGAAAGACAGCACGTCGGCGGACCTGCCTGTCCCGAATTTCGAGGCGATGCTGACCGGCGACATCAAAGGCAAGACCATCGGTATCCCCCGCGAATACCGCATGGACGGCATGCCCGAAGAGATCGAGGCGCTTTGGGCCGAAGGCCGCAAGATGCTTGAAGACGCTGGTGCGGTCATGAAAGACATCAGCCTACCGCACACCAAATACGCGCTGCCCGCGTACTACGTGATTGCGCCTGCCGAGGCGTCCTCGAACCTCGCGCGCTATGATGGCGTCCGCTACGGCCACCGCGCCAAGCTGTCTCAAGGCGACGGCATCACCGAAATGTACGAAAAAACCCGCGCCGAAGGGTTCGGGCCAGAGGTACAGCGCCGCGTGATGATTGGCACCTATGTGCTCAGCGCCGGATTCTACGACGCCTATTACAACCGCGCCCGAAAGGTGCGCACACTGATCAAGAAAGACTTCGAAAATGTCTTTGCGCAGGGCGTAGACGCGATCCTGACACCGGCAACCCCGTCGGCGGCCTTTGAGCTGGGCAAGGAGATCTCCGACCCGGTTGAGATGTATCTCAATGACGTCTTCACCGTGACCGTAAACCTGGCTGGCCTGCCGGGCATCGCCGTGCCTGCCGGTGTCGACAAACAGGGCCTGCCGCTTGGCCTGCAACTGATTGGCCGCCCTTGGGAAGAGGGCGATTTGCTGAATACCGCCTACGCGCTGGAGCAAGCCGCAGGGTTTGTGGCGAAACCCACCCAGTGGTGGTAATCATGCGGCAAAAGAGGCAGGATATGAGCTTTAGCAAAACAACCCGTGTGTGGGTTAGTGCTCTGACACTGGGCCTTTTGGCGGCCTGCGCCTCCGAAGTGCCAGACAGCGCACGTGGCGTCGGATTTGACAATTACGACACCTATCAACAGCGCCGCGATGCGGTGCTGGAGGGGCGGTCCGACACCACGACCATCCGGCCACCGTCACCTGTGACAGGCGCACCGCTATCCGCGCTCACACCCGAAGAACAGGCGCGCGCGGCCAATTCCGGCGTTGATCCGGTGCAGGCTTCGCCCAGCAACCCGGCGCCTCAAGTGGTTGAAAACCCGGGCGGGATTTCCGGCGAGAATGATTTTGACGCGGTCTCCAACGCCCGCTCGATCGAAGGGGACGCGGCGCTGATTGAACAAAACCGCGCGCGCTATCAGGTGATTCAGCCAGAGGCGCTTCCAACCCGCCCGGGCAGCGACACGCCCAATATCGTGGCCTACGCCCTGCAGACCACCAACCCCAAAGGCGCGCCGATTTACCGCCGCTCTGCCTTTGCGTCCGACGCGCGTCACCAGCGCAATTGCGCGGCGTTTTCCTCGGCTGACCTCGCGCAAGAGGCGTTTTTGGCCAACGGTGGCCCGGACCGGGACCGTCAAAACCTCGACCCGGATGGTGATGGTTTTGCCTGCACATGGGATCCGGCCCCGTTCCGCGCGGTGCGCAACTGACACCGCTCTGGCACCCGTCGCCGAATTGCGGCCCGCGCCGGGATGGCGCGGTGCCCGACATGGTGGTTCTGCATTACACAGCCATGCAGAGCGCCGCTGGCGCGCGCGATTGGTTGTGCAATCCCGAGGCACAGGTCTCAGCCCATTACGTCATCGGGTCCTGCGGAACGGTCTGGCAGTTGGTGGATGAAGTAGACCGTGCTTGGCATGCAGGTGCCGGGGCGTGGGGTTCGGTGACAGACGTCAATTCACGCTCCATCGGGATCGAGATTGCAAATACAGGGGCTACCCCATTTGCGGCCGCACAGATAGATGCACTGGATGACCTGCTGGGTGGAATTGTCGAGCGCCACAAAATCCGGCCTGAGCGGGTGATCGGCCATTCCGACATGGCGCCGGGTCGCAAGATCGATCCAGGCGCACGGTTTGATTGGCAACGGCTGGCGCGCCAGGGCTTGTCGATCTGGCCGGAGGCAATCGGCGAGGGTGATTTTATCAGCAACGCCAGAATGTTCGGATACACATCGGATGTATCACCTGAAGTTCTGTTGCACAGCTTTCGACTGCGATTCAACCCGGGCGCAACCGGCCCGTTGACCGCCAGGGACAGCGCGCTCATGGCCAATCTCGCACAGCGCTGGCCTGTCGCGGCGTCCTGATCTTCTCTGGTTCAAAAATACCTCAAGCGTTTCCATCGATGGAAACGCGAAAATGCGTCGACGCATTTTCGCGCGCTTACGGCAACTCGTAAGGCAAGACACCCCGGCGGTGCGGCTGGATTGTCAGCTTGCGCTCCAGCGGCGGAACGGAGCGTTGGTGGCAATTTGCCCGCTCGCAGATCCGGCAGGAAATCCCAATCGGCTCAAACGCGCTATCGCGGTTCAGATCCAGCCCGTCCGCATAGACCAAGGCACTCGCATGTTTGACCTCACACCCCAGCGCGATCGCATAGCGGCGCACAGGTGCGCCAAAGTGGCCGCCGGTTTTCGACACATTCCGCGCCAATGAGATATAGCGCACCCCGTCCGGCGTTTCCGCCAATTGCCGCAGAAACCGACCCGGTGTCTCGAACGCGCGATGCACATTCCAAAGCGGGCAGGCCCCACCAAACCGCGCGAATTGCAGCCGCGTCGCTGAATGTCGCTTGGTGATTGTGCCGGCCTGATCAACACGGACGAAAAAGAACGGGATACCCTTGGCGCCCGGGCGTTGCATTGTTGAAAGCCGGTGCGCGACCTGTTCAATCGAGGCGCCAAAGCGACGGGCCATCAACTCCAGATCATGGCGCGTTTCCTGCGCGGTTTGCAGAAACTGCTGATAGGGCATCACCGCGGCCCCGGCAAAGTAATTGGCCAACCCCAGTCTTGCGATATCGCGCGCGGCATCAGATTGAAACCGCCCCAGATCGAGTGTCGCATCGAGAAGCTTGCCATGACGCTCCAGCGCCAGTTGCAGCATCATCTGAAAGGTCTGCGTTTCGGGCGCGGCCAAGGTGGAAAGTGTCAATTCATGCCTCAACGCATCGAAGCGGCGCAGCTCGGGCATATTGGAGAACCGCACATGCAGGCCTTCGTGTTCCAGCGTTCGGATCGTGGCGCGCACACGGTCTGATCCGCTGACCTTGGCTGCCACGCGTTCGGCCGCACGATCCACGGCGTCGATGTAATTGTCGCAATAGTGAAAGAAGTCGCGCACCTCTTCCCACGGGGACGGTTGCAATTGCGCGCCTTCGCGGCCCAAAGCCTCGTCAAGCGAGGCCAGCCGTTCATGGGTCTGGCGATAGGCGCGGTGCAATTCCAGAAAGGCGCGCGCCAACCCCGGCGCATTGGACGCGGTCAGGCGCAGGTCCGCGACCGGCGGCAGGCTGTCCTCGGAAAAAACCGGGTCGGCCAGCGCCTCGCGCATGTCCGAGATCATCCGCTCCGCATCGCCTTGCCCCAACTCGGTGACGTCAACGCCGAACTCCTGTGCCAAAGCCAGAACGACCGTTGTCGAGAGCGGGCGCTTGTTGTTTTCCATCTGATTCAGATAGGGCAGCGACACGCCCATCTTGGCCGAAAAGTCACGCTGGGTAATGCCAAGCCGCGTTCGGATTTCCCGCAGTTTTGCGCCCGCATAGAGTTTCTGGGTGGCCATCTTGCGCCCTTTGCAGATTTGCAGCAGTCAGACGAAAGTTTGCAAATCCGTCAGGCACTGTCCAGCCCGGCAATCTGTTTGGCGCGCCAGATGACAAAGCGAATGGCAACGATGGCGCAGAGCGCGGTGATGAACATGATCCACAAAAGCGGCCAAGGGCCGGAGCCGGGTACCAGCAGCGCGCCCGCGAGGGCAGACAACCCTGCGCCGCCGCCCAGCATGATCGCCCCGCCCAACCCGGAGGCGGTGCCGGCAAGGTGCGGCCGGACCGACAGCATGCCTGCCGTCGCATTGGGAATGATCATGCCGTTGCCAAGGCCCACAAAGGTCATGAACCCGAAAAAGCTCCATTGAGAGCCAAAGCCCAGCCAGAAAACGAGCAGAGACAGCCCGACACCGGTCGCGTTGATCAAGGTGCCGATGGACACCATGCGGTTCACGCCGATCCGGGCCGAAAACCGGCCCGAGATAAAATTGCCAAGGAAATAGCCAATGGCCGGTGCGCCAAAGAAAAAGCCGAGCGTGGCGGGCGTCATGCCAAAAACTTCGGTGCCCACGTAGGGCGCGCCGCCGAGATAGGCAAAAAACGCACCGGAGGCGAGGGCAGAGGCCATCGCGTAGCCCCAAAAACGCGGGCTGGTCAGCAGTTCCGGGTACTGCGCGAACTGTTGCGGCAGGGACAGACCGCTGGCCCGCGCGGTTTCGCCAAGGTCGGCCCATGTGAGCCACAGCAAGGCCAGACCAAGTGCGAGAAGTAGCCAGAAATTTGCTTGCCAGCCAAAGGCCTGATCAAGTACGCCGCCGAAGGCTGGGCCGATCATTGGCACAACCGCCATGCCCATGGTCACATAACCGATCATGGAGGCGGCTTGGTCTTGCGGCACGCAATCGCGAACCACGGCACGGCTGAGCACCATGGCGGTCACGATGGAGGCTTGCGCCATGCGGAACGCGAGAAAGACATAGATGTTTGGCGCAAAGATGCAGCCGATTGTGGCAAGGCAGAAGCCAACGATGCCCCACATGATCACAGGTCGCCGCCCCAGCTTGTCCGAGATCGGGCCAATCACCAGTTGCAAAACCGCATTCACGCCGAGGTAGACCGCAACCGACAGTTGCATGAGCCAGTACTCGGTCTGGAAATGTGCCGTCATGTTGGGCAGCGACGGCAAAAAGATGTTCATGACCAAAGCCGACAGTCCCGCCAGCAGGATCAGCGTGGCTATGTGCGGCGGTGTCGTGCGGTCGAGAAATTTGACCTTTGAGGCGTAACTCATGACACATCGCTACTCCCGCTATAAGGGAATGTCCATTCGGTGAAGTGTTTCAACACAATTTGCAGATTTGCAAATTGCATGACTTATCATTTTCAGACTTTGCAAATTTGCTCAATTTCCCTTGAGTGCGCCGGTCTTGCCCGTATGTTGCGCGCAATATGAAAAGGGATGGTCCATGAAAGATATTCTGCAAGAGCTGGAAACCCGGCGCGCGGATGCGCGACTTGGGGGCGGTCAGAAACGCATCGACGCACAGCACGGTCGCGGCAAGCTGACGGCGCGGGAACGGGTCGAATTGCTACTCGATGAGGGCAGCTTTGAAGAATACGACATGTTTGTCACACACCGCTGCACCGACTTCGGGATGGAGAAAAATCGGCCTGCGGGCGACGGTGTCGTTACAGGTTGGGGCACCATCAATGGCCGCATGGTTTACGTGTTTAGCCAGGACTTCACGGTACTGGGCGGTTCGGTGTCGGCGACTCACGCGATGAAGATCTGTAAGATCATGGACATGGCGATGCAGAACGGTGCGCCTGTGATCGGGATCAACGACTCGGGCGGCGCGCGTATTCAAGAAGGTGTGGACAGCCTTGCGGGCTATGGTGAGGTATTCCAGCGCAACATCATGGCGTCTGGCGTGGTGCCGCAGATCAGCGTGATCATGGGGCCATGTGCGGGTGGGGCGGTGTATTCGCCTGCGATGACCGACTTCATCTTTATGGTGAAAGACTCGTCTTACATGTTCGTCACCGGGCCGGACGTGGTCAAAACCGTGACCAATGAACAGGTCACGGCAGAGGAACTGGGTGGTGCCTCGACCCATACCAAGAAGTCGTCTGTCGCCGATGGTGCATTTGAAAATGACGTGGAGGCGCTGGCCGAAGTCCGACGGCTGGTGGATTTCCTGCCGCTAAACAACCGTCAGCCGGCGCCAACGCGCCCGTTCTTTGACGATGTGGACCGGGTGGAAACCTCGCTCGACACGCTGGTGCCGGAAAACGCGAACACGCCCTATGACATGAAAGAACTCATCCACAAGATTGCGGATGAGGGTGATTTCTACGAAATTCAGGAAGACTTCGCCAAGAACATCATCACCGGGTTTATCCGGTTAGAAGGGCAGACCGTGGGTGTGGTGGCCAACCAGCCGATGGTGCTGGCCGGTGTTCTGGACATCGACAGTGCGCGCAAGGCCGCGCGGTTCGTGCGGTTCTGCGACTGCTTTGACATCCCGATCCTGACGCTGGTGGACGTTCCGGGCTTCCTGCCGGGTACGTCTCAGGAATACAACGGCGTGATCAAGCACGGGGCAAAGCTGCTCTTTGCCTATGGCGAGGCGACGGTGCCGAAGGTCACGGTCATTACGCGCAAATCCTATGGCGGGGCGTATGTGGTGATGGCGTCCAAGCACCTGCGCGCGGATGTGAACTATGCGTGGCCCACCTCCGAAATTGCCGTGATGGGCGCGAAAGGCGCGACCGAAATCATCCACCGCGCCGATCTGGGGGATGCGGACAAAATCGCGGCACACACGGCGGAGTATGAAGACCGGTTTGCCAACCCGTTTGTGGCGGCGGAACGTGGCTTCATCGACGAGGTGATCCAACCGCGCAGCACGCGCAAACGCGTGGCCCGTGCCTTTGCCGCGCTGCGGTCGAAAAAGCAGGACATGCCCTGGAAGAAACACGACAATATTCCTTTGTAAGCGCGGTGCGTGCGAGCACGCACCCTACGGCAGGAGGTCATCAGTGGTGATTGGAGGAGCTTGGAGGACTTGTGTTACGGGCGCATGCGCGCTGCTGTTGCCGTCCGCGGGTGCTGCTGATGATCTTCTTCCTGTCCCCTCCGGCCAGCCCGTGACCTTCCACGAGATGCTCTGGGATCGGCCGGGTGGTGGTCTGATTTATCGCTTCCGGTTCATTGCACCCGAGATTGGGGCTGAAGGGCGGGAATACGAGGATGTGGAGGCGGATATGCAGCATCTGTGTGAAACCTTTGCGATTCCACGCACGGAGACCGGTACGGGCCCGAAGCCGAAACAGATTGTGATTTCCCTTGGCCAGACCGAAAGCGAATTTGGTGAGGCAAACCCCGACGTGATCCAGTTTTTCGAAGCCTATCGCATCGAAAACGGGGCCTGCATCTTGGAGTTTTTCTGATGTTTCCACAACATGTTGCGGATCGGGATTGCCCCTGCTACGGGTTTGAGTCTTTTGAGACACAGCGCCCGCGTGATTGGGGCTGTGGATATCTTTTTGACGTGAAATCAAGCTATTCTGCCTGCGACTGCACCCAAGCAGTCATTACCTCGAACCGAGGACAGGCAGGGCCATCAGGTCTTGTTGGGTCCTTTGAACCTGACAGGAGAACAAGATGTCCAAGAGCATCAAGCTTCTTGCCGCGGTCGGGCTTTTTGCAGCGCTTTCGGCGTGCGCAAAGACCCAGGCCGAAGAAGAGTTTGTGGTTATCGACCCAGAGCCGATCAGCCACGAGCCTGCGCAGACCGGCAAATACAAGTAAACTGAAGACGGGGCGGGCCTCGGCGTCCGCCCCCTTTTTGGCGATGCAGCGGGGGGTGATCCCATGCTGAAACATCGCGGCTTTCTAGGGCGGCTTCCCGGTACGGATTTCCAGTTCACCATTCGCAGACCAAACCCCAAGGGGGTGACGGCGATCATCCGGCGCGAGCGGTTTCGCGACCGCAAACCGGCTGACCGGCGGGCCGACACTGCGTTTATGGCCGCCCTTTGGCAGCAATTCGGGGATGAACCGTTCGAACGCGGCAATCTGGATGCCGGGCGGCTGAGCTGGCTGTTTGGGCGCGAGGTGCTGCCCTATGACGATCCGTTCGACCCTGAAAGCTATGACGCGCTCTTGGTAATTGATGAAACGGCGGCCCGTGCGGCGTTCCCTGATGCTTTTGAAGGCGGAGAATGGGCGTGATGCCGCTTACGCAAAGTCAGATTGCGCGGGAAAAGGCCGATACCTTGGGTTGTGTTGCGCCTGCGATTGACGCTTCGCGCCGTTCTGGCACGGTGAACATGTTCCTAGTGACGCGGCGTTGGCAGATTGCGCCGCAAGTTCACCGTTACCCTTCCCCTGTCGGGCTCCTTGGTCAAACCCCATGCCAAGGGCCCGACTTTTTACGTTCCAGATCAGATTGTTACAGGTTTTGGCGGGGTTCTGCCAAAATCGCGCCCCTGCGCGGACGTGACTGGAACCGTGCGACACGTTCATGTGTTTATCGCTTTGAGGCAACGACCTGCAAAGGAGCAGACACATGGTTACCAATACAATCAAATGGCGAGTCGCTGCGGCGTTTACCGCAGTGCTGGCGGTTACAGCCTGTGGCGACACGCTGGGCGAACAGGCCCTGCTTGGCGGCGCGGCGGGGGCCGGTGCAGCCGTGGCAACCGGGGGCGATCCGCTTACCGGTGCCGCGGTTGGCGGTGCGGCCAATGTCGCCTATTGCCAGACCTACCCGGAACGCTGCTGACACCGCGCAGCGCGCCGACCGATTTTTGAATGTGACCACCGTGGCTGCGCGCCACGGTGGTCTTTTTTATGCCTGCGTTGCGGGAGGCCCCGCACGCCAAGACCAAGACGGAAAGGGACTTCCATGTTCGACAAGATCCTGATTGCCAACCGGGGCGAAATCGCCTGCCGGGTGATCAAAACGGCCCGCAAGATGGGTATCAAGACGGTCGCGATCTATTCGGACGCGGACAAGAACGCGTTGCACGTGGACATGGCGGATGAAGCCGTACACATCGGCCCGCCGCCCGCGAACCAGTCTTACATTGTCATTGACAAGGTGATGGACGCGATCAAGCAAACCGGCGCGCAGGCGGTGCATCCGGGCTATGGTTTTCTGTCAGAGAACCCGAAGTTTGCCGAAGCTTTGGAAGCCGCTGGCGTTGCGTTTATCGGGCCACCCAAGGGCGCGATTGAAGCGATGGGAGACAAGATCACCTCAAAGAAGATCGCGCAGGATGCGGATGTGTCGACCGTTCCCGGGTACATGGGATTGATCGAGGACGCGGATGAGGCCGTGAAGATCTCGAACGAGATTGGCTATCCGGTGATGATCAAGGCCTCTGCCGGTGGCGGCGGCAAGGGCATGCGGATCGCATGGAATGACGAGGAAGCGCGCGAAGGGTTCCAGTCGTCCAAGAACGAAGCGGCGAACAGCTTTGGCGATGACCGTATTTTCATTGAAAAATTCGTCACGCAACCGCGTCATATCGAGATTCAGGTCCTCTGTGACGCGCATGGCAACGGGATTTACCTGAACGAACGCGAATGCTCGATCCAGCGACGGAATCAGAAGGTTGTGGAAGAAGCGCCGTCGCCGTTCCTCGATGAGGCGACCCGAAAAGCGATGGGGGACCAATCGGTCGCTTTGGCCAAAGCGGTGGGCTACACCAGCGCCGGGACCGTCGAGTTCATCGTGGATGGCGACAAGAACTTCTATTTCCTTGAGATGAACACGCGCTTGCAGGTGGAACACCCTGTCACCGAGTTGATCACGGGTGTCGATCTGGTCGAACAGATGATCCGCGTGGCCAATGGTGAGCCGCTGACGATCACGCAGGACGATGTGAAGATCGATGGCTGGGCCATCGAGAACCGGCTCTATGCAGAAGACCCGTATCGCAACTTCCTGCCGTCGATTGGCCGTCTGACCCGCTACCGCCCACCTGCGGAAGGACCGCTGGGTGACGGCATCGTGCGCAATGACACCGGCGTCTATGAGGGCGGCGAGATCAGTATGTATTACGACCCGATGATCGCAAAGCTCTGTACATGGGGGCCAACGCGGGATGCGGCGATTGAAACGATGCGGAATGCATTGGACAGTTTCGAGGTCGAAGGGATTGGGCACAACCTGCCGTTTGTGGCGGCTGTGATGGATCATCCGAAGTTCATTTCGGGTGATATGACAACTGCATTCATCGAGGAAGAATACCCTGACGGGTTTGAAGGCGTCACGCTAGGCGAGGGTGACCTGAAACGGGTTGCGGCGGCGTGTGCTGCGATGAACCGTGTAGCCGAAATCCGTCGCGCGCGGATCTCAGGGACACTTGATAATCACGAACGCCATGTTGGGGATGTCTGGAACGTGGCACTTCAAGGTGAAAGCTTTGATGTCACGATTGCCGCGGATCACGATGGATCAACTGTGACGTTTGCGGACGGCGTTGCGTTGCGCGTGCAGGGCGACTGGACGCCAGGCGATCAACTCGCGCGCATGACAATCGACGAAACACCGTTGGTGATGAAGGTCGGCAAGGTGCCCGGAGGCTTCCGCATCCGGTCGCGTGGAGCCGAGCTCAAAGTGCATGTCCGCAGCCCACGTCAGGCGGAACTGGCACGATTGATGCCCGAAAAACTTCCCCCAGATAC
>CAZCOX010000061.1:5044-15057 GCA_964500115.1 uncultured Rhodobacterales bacterium | reverse complement strand
ACGATCCGGGCGCGCGGTGCAGCCACACGCAGATCGACAATTGTGCGCGTCAGTTCCGGCAAACGATTGGTGCCCGATGCGGACAGACCAACAATGGGATACCCACCGATTGCCGCGATACGGCTGATCTCCGCCTCACTACACCCAAGTTGCACGTCGATGCGGCAGCCTTTGCTGCGCAGAACCTCGGTCGCGATCATGATACCCAAAGTGTGCTGTTCATTTGGCACCGTGGCAAACAGCGCATCATCCCCAACGCGCTCTGGGTCAGGCGGCAAAACATCCCGCAAATCGCGCAAAAAAGTCAGTAAACGTCCCGCGGCAACCGTCATTTCGCGAAAGGCAATGACGTCGTGATCCCACCACATCCCCAGATGGCGCGCCGCGACTGCAAGATATTGCGTGCATAACTCGCCATGCGACAGTCCGTTCTCATGCGCGCGCAATAGAATGAGCTTGGCTTCATGCGGCTCTGGTTCGATCAAAGCGATGCAAAAGCCATCGATATCAATAGACGAAAGTGTTTTCGGCAAGGTGTCGGCGACCAAAGACAGTCGGTCAATCACCTCTCGCGCCAGCACGCGCAGTGTTGTGTCTGACAGTGGTCGCGGCGAGCCGGTTTCGTCATCCGGAGACCAGACCGGCCGTGGAAGCCGCGCCAAGATCATGCCAAACGCCCCTTGGCCACAACAACACCTGCGGCCCGCCATCGGCAGCCGCTGCAATGCGCACAACATACACTGTCGTGCGCCACAAACCTGCGACGCATCATCGTTCACCCACTTGTTTTGGGGCCGCCCTCGCCGACAGCCCTTTGGTTGGTCCCTAGTATACCACGACTGACCGGATGCTCTCCCCAGCATGCATCAGGTCAAACCCCTTGTTAATATCATTCAGCGCCAGCGTGTGGGTGATCATGGGATCGATCTCGATCTTGCCGTCCATGTACCAGTCCACAATCTTTGGCACGTCGGTGCGCCCCCGCGCCCCACCAAAGGCTGTACCCTTCCACGTGCGCCCTGTCACCAGCTGGAATGGCCGCGTTGCAATTTCTGCGCCCGCCGGTGCCACGCCGATGATGATGCTTTCGCCCCAACCCTTGTGCGCACATTCCAGTGCATCGCGCATCACCTGCACATTGCCTGTCGCGTCAAAGGTGTAGTCCGCGCCGCCTTTGGTCAGATCGACCAGATACGGCACCAGATCGCCTTCCACCTCGGATGGATTAACGAAATCTGTCATGCCGAATTTCGTGGCCATGTCCACCTTGTCGGGGTTCAGATCGACACCGACGATCTGGTCGGCCCCTGCCAGTCGCAGACCCTGGATCACGTTCAATCCGATACCGCCAAGCCCAAAGACTACCGCCCGGCTGCCAATCTCGACCTTGGCGGTGTTGATCACCGCGCCAATCCCTGTCGTCACGCCGCAACCAATGTAGCAGACCTTGTCGAAAGGCGCGTCTTCGCGAATTTTCGCCAGTGCGATTTCCGGCATCACTGTGTGGTTCGAAAATGTCGAGCACCCCATGTAGTGCAAAATCAGATCACCATCGAGCGTGCTGAAACGCGATGTACCGTCCGGCATCACGCCTTGGCCCTGCGTGCTGCGGATCGCCTGACACAGGTTGGTCTTGGGGTGCAGGCAATATTCGCACTCCCGGCATTCCGGTGTGTAAAGCGGGATCACGTGATCGCCGGGCTTCAGGCTTGTCACACCTGGGCCAACCTCCATGACGACGCCTGCGCCCTCATGCCCAAGGATGGCCGGGAACATGCCCTCGGGGTCTGCACCGGACAGCGTAAACTCATCCGTATGGCAAATGCCTGTGGCCTTGATCTCGACCAGAACCTCGCCTTCGCGCGGTCCATCGAGATTTACATCCATGATTTCAAGAGGTTTGCCAGCCTGAGTGGCGACGGCGGCACGTGTTCGCATGGTCTCTTCCCTTATGACTTTGTGATGAGCCTTGCGGGAAAGTGATCAGTTTGCAAGCATTGGCTGACCGATTTGAGGATTTCGCCATGCGCATTGTTTTCTTTCTTTTGACCGGCTTGGGCCTTGCGGCGTGCCAATCAACACCCGAGGTATCGCGAAATACAGACGCGTGCGGTGCCGCAGAGATGGAGCATCTCATTGGAATCCCGCGTACCTCTCTTGAAAACATTGCATTTTCTCAACCGCATCGCATTTTGCCAGAGGGCAGCGCGGTGACGATGGATTTCATCGAACAGCGCGTGAACTTTTCGCTGGATGAAAATGACGAGGTCGTGCGCATCTGGTGCGGGTGACGACACCCTAACGTTTGATTTTGCGGTTCTCGACTCACTGGTGTTCTGATCTATAAAGAACAAAATAAGAACATATGCTGCTAAAGAGTTATGCCCAACAGACGTGTCCTGTCCATCTGGTTTCCCCGGTTGGCCGCCGAGCGGCATATCCGGCGCGACCCAAATCTGGGGGAAGTGCCCTTTGCGGTGGTGCGCGATGTGGGGCAGGCGCAGGAACTGGCCTCCTTGTCGGCGTTGGCGCAGACAGCTGGCCTTTACGAAGGGCAGCCACTGCGCGATGCGCATGCCATGTGTGCCGATCTGCTCACCCGTCTGTCGAACCCGCATAGAGAGGCAGCGTTCCTTGGCGTTCTGCATCGCTGGGCGGGTAAGTTTTCCCCTTGGGTAGCGCAGGAAAAGCCAGATGCGCTGGTGGTCGATCTGACCGGATGCGCACATCTTTTCGGCGGGGAAGAGGCTTTGGCCCGTCAGGTCGAAGAAGATTGCGAGGCGCTGGGCCTCACGGTGCGGCTTGGTATCGCCGATACCCTTGGCGCAGCTTGGGCTTTGGCGCGGTTTGGGGGGCAGCTGGAAGGGGGCCATCACCGCAATGGCGATGCCATCGATCAAGAGGCGCGCGCGACGCGGTCCCGTGCGGGCAAACGACGGCACTGGGAACGGGGCGGGGCCGCCCCGGCCACGCCACTGGGGGCGCTGACACCGCAGGCGCGGATATCAGCACCGGGGCAGACCCATAGCGCATTGGCAGACCTGCCCATTGCAGCACTGCGGCTGGAGCCTGCGATGGTGGCGCAACTCTCGCGCCTCGGGTTGCGCCGGGTGCGCGACCTGACGGGCCAGCCCCGGGCCGGGTTGGCACGCCGCTTTGGCCGGGGGCTGGTCGCGCGACTGGATCAGGCGACCGGCAGCCTGCCGGAACCGGTCAATCCCGCGCCGCCGCCAGACCGGTTTTCGACCCGGCTCAGCCTGCCCGATCCGATCGGCCTAGAAGATGATGTGATGGCGGCGCTGGACCGGATGTTGCCGGTGCTCTGCGATGGTTTGCGGCGGAAAGGACGGGGCGCGCGCACCGTGCGGCTTGAGGCGTATCGCAGCGACAGCACCATGCAGTGGATGGTTGTCACGCTGGCGCGCCCCTCGGACGACCCGGAAAGGCTGCGCCCGCTGTTGCGGATGAAGGTGGCCGATCTCGATGCGGGGTTTGGCATCGACATGCTGCGGCTTGAGGCGGTGGTGCATGAACCCGTGCACACTCGCACCAAGACCGGTCATCTTGAGGCGGGCGAGGCGGTGCGCAAACGTCTGGAAGCGGGTAACGCGCTTGAGGATCTGGTGGGCCGCCTTGGCGCGCGTCTGGGGATGGAGGCGATTACGCGGGTGCATCCGGCAGACAGCCATATCCCTGAAAAGACCAGCACTGTGCTGGCTGCGGCGTGGTCAAAGCCGGCCACCGACTGGCCCCGGCGCAGCCGCCGTCCGCTGATGCTCTGGCCGCCAGAGCCTGTGATGATCCCGGATCATCCGCAGTTGCCAGACCGCTTTCGCTGGCGCGGACAGGATCATCAGGTGGCGCATGTCAGCCCTCCGGAACGGATCGCGCCGGAATGGTGGCTGGATGATCCGGCCTGGCGCAGCGGCCAGCGCGATTACCGCACGGTGACCACCGACAAAGGCGCACAGCTTTGGCTTTACTATGCCCATGGCGGGCTGATGTCGTCTGGCTGGTTCTGTCACGGCGCATTTGCATGACAAGGTCAGGCTCTCTGACCCAATGTTTCGCGCGCGAAACAATAGGGCCAAAACGGACCTATATGCCACTTTGCAAATCCTGTTCAGTCAAAACGCTTGATTTAGGAAACATGCTGTACACATCATGAGGCATGAACAGCCTGACACCGTTTCCAACACCCTTCAAAGCGCCCGAGCAGGTTGCCTTTCACCGTACAGAACTCAGCGTCATATTATCTCTCTATGGCCGAATGGTGGCTGCTGGCGAATGGCGCGATTACGGCATTTCGAACCTGCGCGAGGTTGCGGTGTTTTCGGTGTTTCGCCGGACCGCTGAAAACCCGCTCTACCGGATCGAAAAGCGCCCGAAGCTGCGAAACCGTCAGGGGCAATACGCCGTGATTGGGATGGACGGGCAGATCCTCAAACGCGGGCATGACCTGCGGACCGTGCTGCGCGTACTCGACCGCAAATTGATCCGCGCTGTTGAATAGTCCCTCTCCACAATTCTGACGAACCGCGTTAATCGGCAGATATGACGACCTTGCCCGAGAATTATGCCGCGCGTGTTGCTGACGGCAACCTGACGCCCGATGACGCGCAACTGGCCGCGCTGCCAGAGTTCGAGCGCATCCGCGAAGCGCTGGCGCAGCCGGTCAAAAAATCGCTGTTCCGCAAAGCCCCGGAACCACCCAAGGGGCTTTACCTTTGGGGGGGCGTCGGGCGCGGGAAGTCGATGCTCATGGACCTCTTTGTCGAGACCGTGACAGTGCCCGCGCGACGCGTGCATTTTCATGCGTTTATGCAGGAAATCCACGCGGCCATTCACAAGGCGCGGCAAGACGGTGTTGAGGATGCGATCAAGCCGGTTGCGAAATCGGTGATCTCTTCCGTTCGGCTGCTCGCGTTCGACGAAATGCAGATAACGGACATCACCGATGCGATGATCGTCGGGCGCTTGTTCGAGCAACTGTTCGCAGCGGGCGTTGTTGTGGTGACGACCTCCAATCGTATTCCCGATGACCTTTACAAGGATGGTTTGAACCGGCAGATTTTCCTGCCGTTCATCGACATGCTCAAATCGCGCATGGTGGTACACGAACTGGCCTCGCCAACCGACTACCGACAGGATCGTCTGTCAGGTGCGCAGGTGTATTTCACACCGAACAATTCCGAGGCGAAGGCTGAAATCGATCGCATCTGGACAGAACTGACCAATGGCCAGCAGGACCAACTGACCATCCACGTTCAGGGTCGCGAGCTGGAGTTGCCGCGCTTTCATAACGGCGTTGCGCGGGTCAAGTTTTTTGATCTCTGCGGACGGATGCTTGGGCCGGCAGATTATCTGGCTCTGGCCGATGCCGTTCGGGTTTTGATTATCGAGGACATCCCGCAATTGGGGCGTCAGAATTTCAATGAGGCCAAGCGCTTTGTCACGCTGATTGATGCGCTTTATGAGGCTCGGGTTCGATTGATCGCGTCGGCCGCTGCGAAACCCGAGATGCTTTATATCGAAGGGACGGGCACGTTCGAATTTGAACGCACCGCCAGCCGGTTAAGAGAGATGCAGGCCGCCGATTGGGGGCAGGACACGTAGACAAAAAAAGAGGTCCCGAAGGACCTCTTGAGGCTGCTCGATTGTTCTCGCCTGTCTTCAGGTCCTTGCTGTATCCAATCGTTTGCCGCGAACGGCCACTTGAGGTTCGTCTTGGTGTCGAGGGCGCTGGCAATAAGGCTCCAACCGGCCACCCGCAACGCGGTGGCTGAACCTGAAAACTCAGCAAACCTTGATGGTATTCCCCCGTTCCGTGTCTGCTTTTGGGCAAATCACGAAGTCTTGACACGTTGTGCCATAGTGATTCGCACCGGTCAACATTTAGGTTGTGCCGATTATCGTTTTTCTATCTGTGGCGGGTGTGTCTATGCGTAGTCGTTTAGCGTTGCGGCAATTCTAAAATCATTCCCGCGCGTAAACTATTGGGTCGGCTGATCAGGTTTCGGTTCTCATCCATAATCCGTCCAGCCATGGCGATATCACCATAAACGTCGCGCGCGATGCTGGTCAGCGTATCGCCGGGGCGGACGAAATACGTCTTTGCAATCGAACGCGGCTCGCTTGCGGTATCAGGTTCCAACGCGGCGGACGCTTGCGTCGCAGAGGGTTGCGGAGCCGAGGGTTGCACAGCGCTTTGGCTGCCCAAGCTGCGTTGAACGACACTGTGCAACAGGCTGCCCGGTTGCCCCGGCGCGGGTGCTTCACCAGTGGTTGCGGATTTGAGGTCCGAAATCGCGTTGAACGTCAGATCGCGCATCGACATCGACGCGTCATCATTCTGGATGGTCGGTGCGGGTTGGAGGGCAACAGCAGTGGTTTGCGGCTCTTGCGTTGTTTCGGGCGCCAATGGCGCGGCCACGCGTGTGACGGCACTGTCGGGCAATGGCATGACCTCTGCCTGGCGCGGTGCACCCGGCTGGAACACAAGGAGCACGACCGTCAGGCCAACAAAGGCTCCGCCCATGATCGCCATGCGGATAAAACCTGTATTCCGCGATGCCCCGCTCATTGGCCAACTGCCAGGCTAAGGCCGAGCGTCGACCAACCAGCTGCCCCGCCGCGGTAGAACTTGATGCGGTCGGCAGGATAGCCTGATGCCAACAAGTCTTTGATCGCGTTTGCCGCTTGTGCGTCGTCGGGCCCGCTTGAATAGATCAAAAGCCCATAGGCATTTGCGAACTCGGGCGCGGCGGTATCCACCCCCATCACGCCCAAGGCGGAAAGCAAGTCGTTGCGATAAGGATTATCGGGTCGGAACGTTGCCACTGGAACGTTGATTGCCCCGGGAACGGATCCGATTGAAAATGCGCTGGGCATTCTGACATCGATGACCAAACCGCGCCCTTCGCCGACCGCGGTTTGCAGGAAATCAATCACTTCAAGTTCGCCATAGGTTTCGACACCGGCAGCGATTTGCATTGGCTGAATGCAAGAGCCAGGGCAGGTCGGCCCGGCGCGGGCGATGGTCACCTGCGACCCGTTTAGCATAAACGTGAATGAATTGACGTCTGCAGAAAGCTGTGGAGCGAGCGCCAACAGCGCGCTGCCTGCAAGCGCCGTCGTCACGCCTAACTTACGAAGCGTAGACACCATGTTTCACCTTACCATCCCGCTCTTTTGGCGAGTACTGCTCACTTTTCTACGAAATATAGGGCAGGATTTGCGAATCCGTCAACATAATGCGGACGCGTCAAGAGGAAAGGGAACCAAAATCCCGTAGTATGTGGCCTGCGAGGTAAAGCGAACCGCAGATCAAAATCCGCGCCTGCGGTGCGTCAGCGTGGATTTGCGCGAGGGCGTCGGTGACGCTATCGGCAGTTGTGGCGTTAAGACCAACGGCTTTCGCGGCGCTTGCGGTGTCTTCGGCGCTGAGCGTGTTGGCCTCACCCGGGATAGACACGCCGATCAAGTGATCGGCGACATCGGCGAGTGGTGCCAAGTATCCGCTCACATCCTTGGTATTGAGCATGCCGCAGAGCAGGTGGGTTGATCGTTTTGGCAGTGTACGCAGGTGTGCCGCGAGGGCCTGACCGGCTGCGGGGTTGTGCCCGCCATCGAGCCAGACATCCGCTTGCGGGACCAGCGCATTCACTTTGGTGTTGCGCAGGTGCTGCATGCGCGCCGGCCATTCGGCATTGGTGACCGCGCCTTCAAAAGCAGGTTCAGGCATGTTGAGGTGTCGAAGTGCGGCCAGTGCCGCACCTGCGTTTTCGATCTGGTGCGCGCCGGGCAGGTTGGGCAAGGCAAGATCAAGAAGCCCGGTTTCATCCTGGTAGACAAGCCGCCCGCGTTCTTCAAAGGCGTGCCAATGCTGACCATAGGCGAGCAGTGGCGCGCCAAGTGATGCGGCCTTGTCTTCGATCACTTCAAGCGCCTCGTCCTGCTGCGGGCCAACCACACAGGGCACGCCGCGTTTTATGATCCCTGCCTTTTCGCCGGCGATTTTTGCAATCGTGTTACCCAGGAACGCTTCGTGGTCTTTAGAGACCGGTGTGATGATCGTCATCGCGGGTTCTGCAATGACGTTTGTGGCATCAAGCCGACCGCCTAGGCCCACTTCGAGCAGGGTGAAATCCGCTTTTATCCGCGCGAAAGCCAGCAAGGCTGCGCAGGTGGTGATTTCGAAATAGGTGATATTTGCGCCGTCATTGGCCGCGTAGCATTCGTCAAGAACGTCTGTCAGCGCGTCTTCGGTGATCAAATCTCCGGCAAGCCGGATGCGTTCGTGAAACCGGGCGAGATGCGGTGAGGTGTAGGCGTGAACGGTGTGGCCAGCGGCCTCTAACCCGGCGCGGATCATCGCTTGGGTGGAGCCTTTGCCATTTGTACCGGCGATATGAATCACCGGTGGAAGTTTGTCTTGCGGATTGTCGAGGGCGGCGAGCAAGGCCCAGACGCGGTCGAGCGTGAGATCGATGATCTTGGGGTGCAGCGCCATCATCCGTTCGAGGATGGCGTCCGACGATTGGAGCGTTGTCACGATGTTTGCTCGGCCTCGGCAGGAACCTCTGGTTCAAGTTGGCTGTCGGTTGGGCCGGGTGGCGGCAGTTCGCCCGCAACGGGTGGCGACATGTGCATCAGCATGCGCACGATCTGCACCAACTCTTCGCGCATCTTGCGCCGGTCGGTCACACGGTCGAGCATGCCGTGTTCCAACAAGTATTCCGCGCGCTGGAATCCTTCGGGAAGTTTTTCGCGGATGGTCTGTTCGATTACGCGGGGACCGGCAAAACAGATAAGCGCGCTTGGCTCGGCAATTTGCACATCCCCCAGCATGGCATAAGACGCGGTGACGCCACCGGTTGTTGGATGGGTCAAAACCACGATGTAGGGCAGACGCGCCTCTTTCAGCATTTGCACGGCGACGGTGGTGCGGGGCATTTGCATCAGGCTCAGGATGCCCTCCTGCATGCGCGCGCCACCGGCGGCGGAGAACAGGATCAGCGGGCGGCGTAACTCGACCGCTTTTTCAGCAGCGGCGATGATCGCGTTGCCTACATACATGCCCATGGAGCCGGCCATGAAGCTGAAATCCTGGGCCGCGACAACGACCGGCGTGCGACCGATCTCGCCGGTTGCAACGAGCATCGCCTCTTTCTCGGACGTCGCCTTTTGCGCAGCGCGCATGCGATCGGGGTATTTCTTTTGATCGCGGAATTGCAGCGGGTCCGCGACGGGTTCGGGTACGTCAATTTCGCTATAGATGCCGCCGTCAAACAGCCCGTTAAACCGTGCGCGCGGGGTGATCACCATATGGTGGCCGCAGTTGGAGCAGACGTTCAGGTTGTCGGCCATTTCGCGGTGAAAGAGCATGGTGCCACACTCGTCGCATTTGACCCACAGGTTCTCGGGGATCTCGCGGCGCGAGAAGATCGAGTTGATCCGAGGGCGGACGTAGTTGGTGATCCAGTTCATGCAGGCGGCTCCCGTCACCCAGTCTTAGCTGGCTGTGATCTAAGCGTGACTGTGGGGAAATGCAATCAGCCCTGCGGTGTGAGGTTGGATCGGGCTGGTCCACGTTTGACGCCCAGTTGCCGCTCGCGCCAGATGATCAAAACACCGGCGGCGATGATCACGGCGGCACCGATGACCGTCTGGACTGTCGGTATTTCGTTAAAGACCGTGTAGCCGATGACAAGCGCAAACAGGATCGACGCGTAATCGACCGGCGCCAAAAACGCGGCTTCGGCGTGTTTGTAGGCCGATGTCAGAAGGATTTGCGCGACACCGCCGACGAGGCCCGCGCCAATGAGTTGTGCTGCTGTGATCGGGTCAGGCCAAACCCAGCCAAACGGGCTGGTCAGGAGCGACAAGAAAGACGCAGTCATGGCAAAGTAGAACACCACGGACGACGTGGTTTCTTTCTGCACGAGTTTGCGGATATAGACATGCGCCATCGCGCGCAGAGTGGCCGATAGGAGAACCAGCGCGACGCCCCA
>CAZCOX010000061.1:0-4944 GCA_964500115.1 uncultured Rhodobacterales bacterium | reverse complement strand
GATGCCATGATCACAAACAGGAATACGGCGCATAGCTTTAACGCCATACCGCGCAGCGGGGACATAGGTTCTCCGGGGTCAGGGTTATGACGGGTTTGTGCCGAACGACGACACAAAGGTCAATCTGTCTGGCCTATTCGCTTTCCCGATCAAGCGTGCGGAAGTAGGCAATGGTCTTGTCCAGACCTTTGGACAATTGAATGGATGGCGCCCACCCCAAGACCTGTTTCGCGGCGGTGATATCGGGGCGACGTTGCAACGGATCGTCTTGTGGCAATTGTTGATTGGTGAGTTCAGACGAACTCGAAACCTTCGCAATGATTATTTCTGCCAATTCCCGAATGGTGAATTCGCCCGGATTGCCGATATTGATCGGGCCTGTGATGTCATCATCCGTATTCATCAATGAAATCAGCCCATCCACCATGTCATCGACATAGCAAAATGAGCGGCTTTGGTCGCCGTGGCCGTAGATAGTGATAGGCGAGCCAGCAAGAGCCTGCATGATGAAGTTTGACACAACGCGCCCGTCATCGGGGTGCATACGCGGCCCGTAGGTGTTGAAAATGCGGGCGACCTTAATTTTCACGCCATGTTGTCTATGATAATCGAAGAACAGGGTTTCCGCGCACCTTTTGCCCTCGTCATAGCAAGACCGGGGTCCGATCGGGTTCACGTTGCCCCAATAGGCTTCGGGCTGCGGATGCACAGACGGGCTGCCGTAAACTTCGCTGGTTGAAGCCTGCAGGACTTTGCATTTCAATCGTTTGGCCAGACCCAATACGTTGATGGCCCCGTGAACAGAGGTTTTGGTCGTTTGAACGGGATCGTGCTGATACCAAATTGGCGACGCAGGGCACGCCAGATTGTAAATCTCGTCAACCTCTACGTAGATCGGAAATGTCACATCGTGGCGCATGAATTCGAAACGGGGATGCGCATGCAAGTGGTCAATGTTCTGTTTTGAACCTGTGAACAGGTTATCGGCGCAAATAACCTCGTGCCCTTGCTCCAACAGGCGATCGCATAGGTGGGAGCCGATGAAGCCAGCGCCGCCTGTTACGAGCACGCGTTTTCGTCTGTATTTCAGTTTTGTCATGCCAATTGCTGCGTTCGCCTTTGGGCTGCCAAAGCATTCGGCGAACCTACAGGAAGATCAGGGCATGTCTATCGAAGTTACGGGAAACGATTAGTTTGTTTCCCGACAATGCCGGCGGAACGACTTCTTGAGCATGTCAAGTTCGGCGCGCAGCAGGGACAGTTCTGCGCGGATGTCTTCTCCGGCGGCGTCGCCTGCAATAATTGAGAAGTCGCCGAGGGATTGACCGGCTTCACCTTCGGAAATGACGAATGTGTGTACGCCGTCGGCAATCATGTTTGCAGGAACCGGGACTTTCAGCAGCCAGGAAGCCGGTGTGTCGAGCGGTTCGATGGCGACATCAGAGATAGACTGGTCGTGGACATGCACGCTGATCTGCGGGGGAGGCGCGTCACCTGAGTTGGCAGCGACGACACCTTCCCACACGCCTTCGAAGAAGCGGGACTTGGACAAGGAATAGGCGGTCATCACACTCTCCTTCAGAGTTCGGCGCGGGGGCGGCGGCTAAAGTAGAGGTCGCGCAAAACGACCTGGCTCATATCCGGGTTGTCAAAGATCAGATCGATCCAAATTTTCTCGATCCGTTTTTCGTTCACCTTTGTGTACGCCAAATCAAATTCGACGCAGAGGGCGCGGTCGTTCATGGGCAGTTCGCGGACAATCTGTTCGGTGTTTGGGCCATGTTGCACATTCAAGCGCGCGAAAATTTCTAGCGGACGTTCCAATTCGACGATGGCGTCCAGGCGGATGAGGTGTTTGCGCTTCAGCTCGTGCGCGGCATCTGGAGGCAGATCGATCACCAGAGACAGGTAGGAGCCGTCAAAACGGAATACGTCGAGACGCAAGCCATACGGGGCCAGATCATCGGCGCTTGTGTTGCGGAGTTGCCGAAGTGTGAGCTCGGATTGGTTGCAGTCGTGAAATAGCGTAACCTCGCGCCCCAGCATCGATTTGTTTTCAACCGATGCGACGCCTTTTTCCGGCAGCGATCCGCGCCAAATCTCGGGGCGCCACGACCAATCGGCATCGTAGGGCACCGGCACGGCCTGGTTTCCGACGACGGGCAAAGCAAGCCTGTCATCGGCTACGTGGATGAGTTCATCGAGATGATATTTGATCCGCCGCGCGGTGCTGCGGTTCGCGCGGAGATCGCGCAGATTGCTGTCGCGCGCCGTTTCGGCCCAGCGCCGAAATCGTCTAATCGCGGATTGCTGGATCATGCGATCCAACAGGCCCGGTTTCATTTCTGACATGAGCTGCTCGCCTCTGCTCACTTTTGATATCCAGCACTTTTGATGGCTGGTTGCGGCGTGTATGGCAGAAAATGGCGCTCAGATAAACGGGCAAGTCACCCTTCTTGGGTATCAATTTCAGGCTGAGTCTGTTCTGCACTCCGGTTTGGAGTGGCAGAGTTAGCGCGAATGCGTGAAGAAACCGTGTTCAGGAAGGCAGCACCTTGAGCGCCGACAAACGGACTGCCTTTTGGTGCGTAAAGCGTCACACCAACAAGATGGTTGCCGATCTCGAATACGCCGCGCCAATGGCGGGGGTCGCTGTTTTGAAACGCGGCTTCTCCACCTTTGGCGAGTTGACCTGCGGTCACGGCGCTGAGCTCTCGGTTGTCCAGAAGTTCGGTTTCAAGCGCGCTTGCGATGTCTTGCGGGGACGGGACGGCGCCGGTGGTGTTTTTCACGGTGACGGTCACAAGCACCGGTTCAACAATCGGGCCGCTTTCGCCGTCTGTCAGGATGTTGCAGCTTGCGATGGCGGCAAAACCGCCGCTGGCCGTGCTGCGCAGCGTACGGGTGTCAACGCAATAGCCGTCTGGGCCAGACACGATGATGGCACCGTTGGCGAGTGAGGCGGTGGAGGCCGCTGGATTTGCCGTTTCCAAAGCGGCTTCCAGAAACGGCAGGCTGCCGGGGTCGCCCATGATCTGGCACCCGGAAAGAAAGACCGCGCCGGTGAGCGCGGCCAAGTATTTTGGGGCCTTTATCAAAGATCGCAATACTGGTGTTTTTCACCAGCAGCGCCCGGATGGGTGACAGCACCCTTGTAGGTTGGGCCCACCATCTTAGCGAATTTCCAGACTGCACCGGACGTATAGATCGTCTCTTTCGGGCCAGCCCAGTCAGCTTTGCGCGCTGCGAGTTCGTCGTCTGACAGATCGACGCTGAGCGATCCGTCGATGGCGTTGATGGTGATCACATCGCCGTTCTTGAGCAGGGCAATCGGGCCGCCATACGCAGCCTCGGGGCCAACGTGACCGACACAGAACCCGCGCGTCGCGCCAGAGAAGCGACCATCGGTGATCAGGGCGACTTTCTTGCCCATGCCCTGGCCCGAAAGCGCCGCGGTGGTGGCCAGCATTTCGCGCATGCCGGGGCCACCAGAGGGGCCTTCGTTACGAATGACGATGACCTCGCCTTCCTCGTAGGCGCGTTCCTTGACCGCCTCGAAGGCTTCTTCTTCGCTTTCGAAGACGCGCGCTGGGCCGGTGAAAATCTGGTGCTGCGGGTCGATGCCTGCAACCTTAACGATTGCGCCCTCGGGGGCCAGGTTGCCTTTCAGGCCCACAACGCCGCCGGTTTTGGTGATCGGTGCGTCGATGGGGTAGATGACCTTACCGTCAGCCTCGCGCTCGATCATGTCGAGCTCTTCACCAATGGTGCGGGTCGAGGCGGTGATGCAGTCTTCGTGGATGAGGCCCGCCTTGCGCAATTCCTTCATCACAACCGGAATGCCACCCGCATCGTAGAGGTCTTTGGCCACGTATTGGCCGCCCGGCTTGAGGTCGCAGAAATAGGGTGTGTCTTTGAAGATGTCGCAGACGTCTTCGAGGTAGAACTCGATGCCAGCCTCATTGGCGATGGCGGGCAGGTGCAGGCCGGCGTTTGTCGACCCGCCCGTGCAAGCAACCACGCGCGCGGCGTTTTCGAGCGCTTTGCGGGTGACGACGTCACGCGCTTTGACGTTCTGTTCGATCAGATCCATGACCGCACGGCCCGATGCTTCGCCATAGGCATCGCGGGATTCGTAGGGTGCTGGCATGCCGGAGGAATTGAACAGCGCCAGGCCGATGGCCTCGGACACGCAGGCCATGGTGTTGGCGGTGAATTGACCGCCGCAGGCACCCGCGCTGGGGCAGGCGACGCGTTCGAGCATGTCGAGCGCTTTGTCGGACATTTCGTTGTTCTGGTGACGACCCACCGCTTCGAACATGTCTTGCACTGTGAGGTCGCGGGTGCGGAAGTCCTCGGGGATTTCATCGACCTGAGGCGCTTTGCCCGGCAGAATCGAGCCACCGTAGATGAAGACAGACGGCACGTTCAGGCGCACCATCGCCATCATCATGCCGGGCAGGGATTTGTCACAACCGGCAAGGCCGACGACTGCGTCATAGCAATGGCCGCGCATCGTCAACTCAACTGTGTCGGCAATGGCTTCGCGGGAAGCAAGGGACGAGCGCATGCCCTCGTGGCCCATGGCGATACCGTCGGTGACGGTGATCGTGGTGAATTCGCGGGGCGTGCCGAATGCTTGTTTTACACCCATCTTCACGGCCTGCGCCTGACGGTTCAGCGCGATGTTGCAGGGCGCGGCTTCGTTCCAGCAGGTGGCCACGCCGACCAGGGGCTGGTGGATTTCTTCTTCGGTCATGCCCATCGCGTAGTAGTAGGACCGGTGCGGCGCGCGTTCCGGGCCTTCGGTCACATGACGGCTGGGCAGTTTCGACTTGTCGAATGGACGTTTGAGCATGACGCTCCTCCCTGAAATCGCGATCCACACCGCAATAGCGAAGCGTTTTTGGGATCACAAGAATGAACGGCGGGAATTAGCGATCC
>CAZCOX010000060.1:12852-15072 GCA_964500115.1 uncultured Rhodobacterales bacterium | reverse complement strand
TTCAGGATGTCACCATCCTTCAGTTTCTTGTCGCCGGGAATGCCGTGGCACACGACATGGTTCACGCTGATACAGCTGGCGTGCGCGTACCCTTTGTACCCGATTGTCGCCGACGTGGCGCCTGCCTCTTCGACAGACGTGCGAATGAAGTCGTCCAACACGCCGGTGGTCTGGCCGACGAAAACCAGATCAGCCACCTCATCAAGAATGCGCGCGGCCAATGCGCCCGCCGCTTGCATGCCTGCAAAATCCGAGCGGTCATGTATGCGAATGCCTTCGCGGGTCAGCCGACCATAGTCGTCATTGTTCACAGGAACAGCTCCAATACGCCTTTGGGCATATTTAGACCTCGCTTTGAGCTTTTGCCAGAGGGTCGCACTCATGTCGCAGGCGGTGTGAAGGGGATCGCTTGGCCAAGCGTAACCGCATCCGGCGCAATGGCGCAATCGAATGCCAGTGTTTCGACACCTGCTTTGGTCGCGCTGTGCCATCCTTTGGCGTAGGTCGGGTCGATGTCCGACGCCAGGGTCACGCGGGTGCAATCCGTGCGCTGGACAAGGTACAGCATCACTGCGCGGTGCCCCAGCGCCGCCATTTGCGCAAGGTCGTTCAAATGCTTTGACCCTCGCGCGGTCACGCTGTCGGGAAACTCCGCTAACCCGTCTTGGCGCGACAGGGTTACGGACTTCACTTCAACGTACGTGTCGGGTGCGCCGTCCGCCTGCAAAAGGAAGTCGATCCGGCTTTTCTCGGCATAGGGCACCTCGGCGTGCAGCGTATCGAACGCATCCAGCCCAGCGACGGCCTTGTCTTCAAGTGCAGCGCGCAGCATCCGGTTTGGCAAGGCCGTATCGACGCCGGTGAAATGCCCATTCGCATGTTCGACCAGACGCCAACCGAATTTCAGCTTTTTCTTCGGATCGTCATTTGGCTCCAGCCAAACCCGCAGGCCCGGCTCGGCCAGCCCCATCATCGACCCGGGATTGGCACAATGCGCGGTGATCTCGCGCCCGTCTTCCAACTGTACGTCGGCCAAAAACCGTTTGTAACGGCGAAGCAAGCGACCCGGGACAAGAGGGGTTTGAAAGCGCATGTGCCCCGCCTATACCTGACCCTTAAGAGGTTCAAGGAGGCAGCCCATGCCAAACCCAACGGCGGCCATGCTGGTGATCGGCGACGAAATTCTGTCGGGCCGCACGCGCGATGCGAACATGCACTACCTCGCGCAGGAACTGACCAAGGCAGGCATTACACTCACCGAAGTGCGCATTGTCAGTGATGACCGTGCCGCGATAGTTGGCGCGTTGAACGCTCTGCGGGGCAGCTTTGACACTGTCATCACCTCCGGCGGCATTGGCCCGACGCATGACGACATCACGGCCGACTGCGTGGCCGAAGCGTTTGGGGTTTCCATCGGCGTGCGCGACGATGCGCGGGCGTTGTTGCAGGCACATTATGACAGCCGTGGGATCGAGTTTAACGACGCACGCAAACGCATGGCGCGCATCCCTGATGGTGCGGACCTTATCGAAAACCCGGTGTCGATTGCCCCAGGATTCACCCTTGGCAATGTCCACGTTATGGCGGGCGTGCCATCGGTGTTTCAGGCGATGGTCGCCAGTGTCTTGCCAACGCTGACAGGCGGTGCGCCGATGTTGTCCCAAACCTTGCGTATTGATCGGGGTGAGGGCGATATCGCAGGCCCGTTGGGTGAAATCGCCGAAGCCTTCCCCGACCTGTCTTTCGGCTCCTACCCTTTCCAGCAAAACGGGGCATACGGGGCAAATGTCGTGGTGCGTGGGCAGGATGGCGCGTTGGTAGACGCTGCCATGACGCGCCTCGCGCAGGTCTTCGCGGAATGACACCCGACGTCCAGGCGCTTTATGCGGTGACAGAGGCCACGTGGCCTCCGGCAGACGCAACACCTGCAGGCCCCTGGATTTTGCGAAACGGGGCAGGGGGCGGCAAACGCGTGTCGGCGGCAACAGCCGAAGGTGATTGGCGACCCGAAGACCTGGGCGCGGCTGAAACCGCGATGCAGATGTTGGGGCAAGACGCGCTCTTCATGCTGCGCAAGGGCGAAGACGCGCTGGACGATGCTCTTGCTGACCGAGGCTATGTTGTTATCGACCCGGTCAACCTCTGGCTTTGCCCGATTGACCAGCTGACCGACAAACCCGTCCCTCGCGTGACAGCCTTTGCGATTTGGGAACCTTTGGC
>CAZCOX010000060.1:9513-12752 GCA_964500115.1 uncultured Rhodobacterales bacterium | reverse complement strand
TGGGCCAAGGAAAACGGGGCCAATTGGATGAGCGTGCTCTGCACCCAGGCCAATGACGGGGCGAATGGCCTCTATGCTTCCCTCGGTATGCAGGTTGTGGGACAGTATCATTATCGCATCCTGCCCAAACCAGACGAGCTTGCATGACCAAACCATCCCGCCCAACCGCGCTTGACCTGCCGATGGTCAACCCATTGCCACCGGAGACGCAGAAATACTTCGATATCTGTCAGGAAAAACTGGGGATGATCCCCAACGTGCTTCAGGCCTACGCGTTCGATATCGACAAGCTCAACGCCTTCACCGCCATGTACAACGACCTCATGTTGGCGGGCAGCGGGTTGAGCAAGCTGGAGCGTGAAATGATCGCGGTTGCGGTCAGTTCGATCAACAAATGCTTCTATTGCCTGACGGCCCATGGTGCTGCTGTGCGGGAGCTGTCCGGCGATCCGATGCTGGGTGAGTTGATGGTCATGAACTGGCGCGCGGCGGACTTGTCGGACCGTCACGTGGCAATGCTGACCTTCGCGGAAAAGGTCACCAAGACGAGCGCCGAGGTGTCTGAGGCGGACCGCCAAGCGCTGCGCGATGCAGGATTTTCGGATCGTGACATCTGGGACATCGCCAATGTAACCGGCTTTTTTAACATGACCAATCGCGTGGCCAGTGCCACCGATATGCGCCCGAATGACGAATACCACGCACAGGCGCGCTAGAACTTTTTGCCTGTCGTTCAGCGCGCTGATGGTCTTTGGCGCGCTGCGTGCGATGGCGCTCGAACTGACGCTGCCCATAGGGGCCCGCGAAACCGCGTCAGAGCGTGATCCTGCCGGCACCTATGACTTACCAGTCGGTGGTTGGACGGCCGACAAGGGCGTGCCCGCTGCGACATTGGACGGCGAGGTGATCCGCCGCGCGTGGCGGATACCGGGTGGCCTGACCACAGGGCAAGTGCTGGGTCCACTCCGCGATCAGCTTTTGGCAGAGGGGTTCGATGTCTTTTTCGAATGCACCGCGCGCAGTTGCGGCGGTTTCGACTTCCGGTTCGAAACCGAGGTTTTGCCTGCACCCGCCATGTATGTCGATCTCTCCGACTTCCGGTTTCTGTCTGCCAAAGGCGCAGACGCGAGCGAGGCACTTAGCCTTCTGATCAGCCGCGATGGCGACAGCGTCTTTGCGCAGGTAATTCAGGTGGGCCCACCCGGGCGCACCAGCCTGTCGGTCAGTGCAACCGGCTCCACAGCCATCGCCGTCGCGCCAGACGATTTGGTTGGTCAACTGGAAGCCCTGGGTCACGTCGTTCTGACCGATCTGGTGTTCGCCAGCGGATCGGCTTCGCTCGGGGACGGTTCACGCGCGTCCCTTGACACGCTTGTCGATTACCTCACCGCCAATCCAAACCGTCAGATAACATTCGTCGGCCATACCGACGCGACAGGATCACTCGAAGCGAATGTCGCCCTGTCCCGTCGCCGCGCAGATGCGGCCAGGTCATATGTTGTGGATCGCGGCGTGCCAGCCGCTCAGGTGGCAGCCGATGGCGTCGGCTTCCTGTCGCCCCGCGCCAGCAACCTGACGCAAGAGGGGCGCGACACAAACCGCCGGGTCGAGGCTGTTTTGATCTCGACCGAATAGAGCGTCAGACCGGGGAAGCCCCGATCTGACAATGCAGGTTTACGACGGCAGCTTGGCCTTGCGCAGGTAAGGCAGCACCGTTTCAATAGCACCGTATTTCGCAATGGCGTCGTCGTCGCTAACGGCAACCGGCACGATTACATCTTCACCCACGGTCCAGTTCGCAGGCGTCGCCACATTCTCTTTTGCCGATGTCTGCAGCGCGTCCAGCGCACGCAGCACTTCGGCAAAATTCCGGCCAACGGTCATCGGATAGGTCATGCTCAGCTTCAGCTTCTTGTCTGGCCCGATGATAAATACAACGCGCACAGTCGCGCTGTCTGCTGGTGTGCGCCCGTCAGGCAGCACGTACTCCGCAGGCAGCATGTCGAATGCCTTGGCCACTTTCAGATCATTGTCAGCAACAATCGGGAACCCGGCTTTTGCGCCGCCATAAGTTTCAATATCGCCCTTCCACTTCTTGTGATCTTCGGCGCTGTCGACGGAGATACCCATCACCTTTGTGCCGCGCTTTTCCCATTCGTCAGCCAGCTGTGCGACAGCACCAAACTCGGTTGTGCAGACAGGGGTGAAATCTTTCGGATGAGAAAACAGAATGGCCCAGCTGTCGCCGATCCAGTCATGCAAGCTCAGTGTGCCCTGATCGGTTTCAACGGTCAGGTTCGGAATCTCGTCATTGATGCGCAGGCCCATGGCTCACGTCTCCTTCGTGGTGTTTCGACTGTGCCTACATAAGAAATGAATTGCCGCAATGCACCCCCTTGCAGCACGGCATTCGCAGTGCCACAGTGATTTTCGGTTCGGCGCAGGGAGTGCAGAAAGATGATCGAGAAACGCCAGTTTTACATCAACGGAGAATGGGTTGATCCAAAGGATGGGCGCGACCATCACGTGATTGATCCGTCAACGGAAGAGCCATGCGCCGTCATTTCGCTCGGTGGTCAGGCCGACACCGATGCAGCCGTTGCGGCGGCCAAGGCGGCGTTCCCGGCCTGGATGGCAACCTCCCCGGAAGAGCGTCTGGCCTATGTCGAAAAGCTGCTCGACGTCTACAAATCCCGTGGCGAGGAAATGGCCCAGGCGATGAGCCTTGAGATGGGTGCGCCGATTGACATGTCGCGCTCCAGTCAGGTTGGCGCGGGCACATGGCATATCGAGAATTTCATCAAGGATGCCAAGGATTTTGCATTTGATCGCCCACTCGGAGACCACGCACCAAACGACCGTATCATCTACGAAGCGGTCGGTGTGTGTGCGCTGATCACGCCGTGGAACTGGCCCATGAACCAGGTCACGCTCAAGGTCTGCGCAGCAGCCATCGCGGGATGCACGATGGTGCTGAAACCCTCCGAGGAAAGCCCGCTCAACGCGATGCTTTTTGCCGAAATGATGGACGCCGCCGGTTTCCCGAAAGGCGTGTTCAATCTCGTGAACGGCGATGGCGTCGGCGTTGGAAGCCAGCTTTCTGCGCACCCGGATATCGACATGGTGTCCTTCACAGGCTCCACCCGCGCGGGCAAGCTGATCTCCAAATCCGCCGCCGACACGCTCAAGCGCGTACATCTTGAACTGGGCGGCAAAGGGGCAAACCTGATTTTCGCGGA
>CAZCOX010000060.1:0-9413 GCA_964500115.1 uncultured Rhodobacterales bacterium | reverse complement strand
ACCGGCATCGACGAAGGCGCGCGTTTGGTCGCGGGTGGCCCCGGTCGCCCCGAGGGCCTGAACAAAGGCTTCTACGTGCGCCCTACGGTCTTTGCTGATGTCACGCACGACATGACCATCGCGAAAGAAGAAATCTTTGGCCCGGTCCTGTCGATCATGAAATTCGAGACCGAGGAAGAGGCCGTTGCCGCCGCGAATGACACGCCCTACGGCCTCACCAACTACGTGCAAAGCACCAACGGCGCACGCCGCAATCGTCTGGCGCGGCAGTTGCGCTCTGGCATGGTGGAAATGAACGGTAAGGCCCGTTCCGCAGGGTCACCCTTTGGCGGCATGAAACAATCCGGCAATGGCCGCGAAGGCGGTGTCTGGGGTATCGAAGACTTCCTCGAAGTCAAAGCCGTCTCAGGCTGGGCGGCCGAGTAAGCCAAACGCATGAGCGGGGGTGCCACGCCCCTGCTTCTTCTTTTTCCAAATATGCAAAAAATGCGCCGCACGGCGCATCAAAATGGCGCTTTGACCCGAAACTTCACGCCCGCGCCGCCATCCGGATGGCGCAGCCGTAGCTCTTCGGCATGCAACATCATGCGCGGGTAGTGGTCGGCCGTGTCCGGCGCATAAAGCGGATCGCCCAGAATGGGATGCCCGAGCGCCAGCATATGCACCCGCAACTGATGACTGCGCCCGGTTTTCGGGAAAAGCTGCACGCGGCTTTCGGCATCCGATGCTTTCAGCACGCGCCAGTCGGTCAGGGCCGGTTTGCCCGTCTCGTGGTCCACTTTCTGCAAGGGCCGATTCGGCCAATCCACGATCAGGGGCAAATCAACCGATCCGGTTTTGGGCGCCAACCGGCCAGCCACACGTGCGACATAGGTCTTGCGCGTCTGGCGGTTTTCAAATTGCAGGCCCAGATGCCGTTGTGCGTGGGGCGTGAGTGCAAAGATCATCACACCGGACGTGTCCCGATCCAACCGGTGCACCAGCTTCACCTGTGGAAACGCGGCCTCCAACCGCGCCATCAGGCAATCGGCCAACTCCGGCCCTTTGCCGGGAACAGACAGCAACCCGGCGGGTTTGTTGACTGCCAGCAATTCGTGGTCTTCGTGGATAATGTCCAGCGGCGTATCGGGAGGCGCATAGTCTGTCATGCGCCCGCTCTACGCAGCCACTCCGTGCGCCGCAAGACCTCAGCGTTGTTTAGAATTTTCTAGGAAAGTTCTGAAATCTTCTACGAAGATTTCATGGGGTGGCGCAGAGCAAAACGCGCCGCGCCACCATCCGTAGACTTAAACCTTCACGCGTTCCGATGTCGGGTCGTACATCGGCTTCAACGAAGCTTCCGCCGCGACCCGGACTCCTGCCACGTCAATCTCGTAGGTCGACCCCAGAACGTCGGCCGCTGCCTCTCCCGCGCACGGAACATAGCCAAGGCCCATCGCACCACCCAGATGATGCCCATATGCGCCCGATGTCAGATAACCAACAATCTCGCCATCCCGCACAATTGGCTCGTTATGGTACAAAAGCGGTTCCGGATCGGTCAGCCTGAACTGAACCATCCGCATCTTCAGGCCTTCTTCTTTTTTGCGCAGAACGGCGTCGCGACCGATGAAATCGGGTTTCGCCGTTTTGACCGCAAAGCCAAGACCTGCCTCGACCACGTGATCTTCGCAGGTGATGTCGTGGCCAAAGTGGCGGAAGCCCTTTTCGATCCGGCAGGTGTCCATCATGTGCATCCCACAAAGCGTGAGCCCGACATCCTGACCCGCCTCGAAAAGCGTTTCGAACACATGGCCCGCCTGATCGGCAGAGACATACACCTCCCAACCAAGTTCACCCACATAGGTCACACGGTGCACCCGCGCCGTACCCATGCCGATTTCGATCTCCTGCGCCGTTCCGAACGGATTGGTGGCATTCGTGAAATCGTTGGGCGACACCATCTGCAACAGCTTGCGCGCATTTGGCCCCATGACGGCCAGCACACCTTCGCCCGCTGTCACATCGGTCAGCACGACACGATAATCGCCGACATTGCGCTGCATCCAGGTCTGGTCTGCCGCGCGCGTCGCGGCAGGGGTCACAACCAGATACGCCGTCTCCGACAACCGCGTCACCGTCACATCCGCCTCGATCCCGCCCCGGGAATTCAGAAACTGCGTATAGACGATCTTGCCAACCGGCACCGAATAATCGCCACCGCCGACATAGTTCAGAAACGCCTCGGCATCCGGCCCTTCGACCCGGATCTTGCCAAAAGACGACATGTCATACATGCCCACATTTTCGCGAATGGCCTTATGTTCGTCGGCCACGTTGGCAAAGAAATTCTGGCGCTTCCAAGAGTACTCATACTCCGGCGTCTGTCCGTTGCGGGCAAACCAGTTGGCGCGTTCCCAGCCCGAGATTTCGCCCATAACCGCCCCGTGTTGCAGAAGGTGGTTGTGAAATGGCGTCCGCCGCACGCCGCGCGCGCTGGCCTTTTGGCGGTACGGGAAGTGGTCGGCATAGAGCAGGCCAAGCGTTTCGCTAACCCGGCTTTTGAGAAAGGTTTTGTTGCCCTGAAACGGCAGCACGCGGGCGATGTCCACATCCCCTAGGTCGAACGGTTTTTCACCGTCTTCCATCCATTGCGCCAAGGCCATGCCCGCACCACCAGCGGACTGGATACCGATGGAGTTGAACCCGGCGGCGACCCAGACATTGTCCATCTCGCGCGCCTGACCCAAATGGTACGCGTTGTCCGGCGTAAAGCTTTCCGGCCCGTTAAAGAATGTATGGATGCCAGCCTCCGCCAGCATCGGCATGCGATTGATTGCGTCCTCCAAGATCGGCTCGAAGTGATCAAAGTCTTCGGGCAATTGATCAAATTCGAAGTCTTTTGGGATGCCGTCCATCGCCCAGGGTTTTGACACCGGCTCAAACGCGCCCAGCATCATCTTGCCGGCGTCTTCTTTGTAATAGGCGCATTCATCCGGCACGCGCAGCACTGGCAGGCTTTCCAAACCGGTGATCGGCTCCGAAACGATGTAGAAGTGCTCGCAGGCCTGCAACGGCACGTTGACACCCAGCATCTTGCCAACCTCGCGGCCCCACATGCCAGCACAGTTGACCACGTGATCGCAGGTGATCGTGCCCGCCGATCCATCCGCAGCCTCCCAGTCGACCGACGTGATCCGCCGCCCGTCTCGTGCCACGGCCGTGGCCTTGGTGCGTTCGGCGATCTTGACGCCCATCTGGCGCGCGCCCTTGGCCATCGACAGTGCGATATTCGCAGGGTCGCCTTGGCCGTCTTTGGGCAGATATACACCACCGACGACGTCGTCCGTGTTCAGATGCGCGTAACGGCGCTTGATCTCGGCTGTGTCGATCTCTTCAACCTCAACCCCAAACGCGCGGGCCATGGCGGCTTGGCGGCGCAGCTCTTCGTGCCGTTCCTCTGTCAGGGCGACCGAAATCGACCCCGTCTGGCGAAAGCCGGTGGCCACGCCGGTCTCGTCCTCGATCTTGGCATAAAGCTCCTGCGTGTATTTCGCGAGCTTGGTCATGTTGGACGAGGCCCGCAACTGCGCGATGAGACCTGCTGCATGCCAGGTTGTGCCAGACGTCAGCTGTTTGCGTTCGAGCAGAACCACGTCTGTCCAGCCCAGCTTGGCCAGGTGGTAAGCGACGGAACAACCGATGACACCGCCGCCGATGATGACGGCGCGGGCGTGCGTGGGCAAAGTCATATCAAACCTCGATTGAATGTGTTCAGAGTGCGGTTCCGCCGCGCGGTGCGCGTCGGCAGGGCGGGGGGCGTTGCCCCCCGCACCCCCCGCATATTTGCAAAAAGAAGAAGAGACAGGCGGATCATGCCGCGTGCTCTTGTCTGAAGCGGTGTGCCAGTTCCCGGATGTGGTCGGGCCCTGTTTCGCAGCAGCCACCGATCAGGGTTGCGCCGCGGGCACGCCATATCTCGGCGTGATCTGCATAAGCCTCTGGTCCCAAATCGCGGCGCGCCGTCAGTGCGTCCACCGTGGGTTTGTCTGCGAGGAAGTCTTTGGTGATCTGGGTAAACGCGTTGGCATAGGCCCCTGTGGGTTTTGCTGCCTGTGCCAGGATATCCAAGGCATCCGGCATCACTTCGGGCGCAGAGCAATTGGCAAGAACTGCATCAGCACCACCGCATTGCGCAACCGCATCGGCAAGCGGTTCTCCGGACCGAAGGCGCGTGCCGTCCTCATCATCGACCGAGAACGCAACCCAGACCGGGGCACCATGCCCCAATGCGCCTTCCAGCATCGCCCTGGTTTGCGCGACCGACACGACGGTCTCGATCAGGATCGCATCGCAGTCAGGCGCGAGCAGGCGCGCAATCTCTGCCGTCAAGTCAACCGCTTCGGCATGGGATGGCAACAGATCGGGGCGGTACGATGCGCCCAGCGGCCCAATGCTGCCAATCACTTGCCCGCGCCCATGCGCGTCGCGGGCACGCAACGCCAGATCAAGCGCGGTGCGGTGCAGGTTTTCGAAATGGTCTTCAGCACCCGTGCCCGCCAGCCGGTCGTGGTGAATGGCGTAGGTGTTGGTGGTTGCGATATCGGCCCCGGCGGCAAAGTAATCCGCGTGGATGTCCTGAACCAAATCGGGCCGATCCCGCATCACCTGCGTTGACCACAATGGCGTGGGCGGCTGACCTGATCGTCGGATCAACTCCTGCCCCATACCTCCATCGAGAAGGGTGATGCTCACGCACGCAACCTTTCGTTTTGCGGATCCCATAGTGGCTGGTCTTCCTGAACAACCGCCTTGCACATCTCGCCGTAGATATCGATATCCACCTCGGTTCCGGGAACGGCCAGATCACTGCGCAACATACCCAGGGCGATGGATTTGTTGACGCGATAGCCCCAGCCGCCCGACGTGGTTTCGCCAACCACTTTACCGTCATGCCAGACCGTCGACATGTACGGTGCGTCACAGTCGCCGGCGTCAACAGTCAGGGTCACAAACCGCTTTTTCACACCCTGCTGTTTTTCATTTTGCAACGCGGCTTTGCCTGGGAAATCCTGCGGTTTGTCGAGTTTGACAAACCGGTCCAACCCGCCTTCGAACAGCGAATAATCAGTGCTCAGATCGCCTTTCCAGGCGCGGTAGCCTTTCTCCAGCCGCAGCGAGTTGAGCGCATACATGCCAAACGGCTTCAGACCAAAGTCCTGCCCCGCCTCCAGCAGCGTGTCATAGACTTTTGCGGTATCGCCGATCATGGAGTGCACTTCCCACCCCAGCTCACCAGCAAAAGACACGCGCACCAGTTGGACCCAGGTTTCGCCAATCTTCGCAGACTGGTGTGTCAGCCACGGCATGCTCAGATCGGCATCGGTGACCTTGGACAGAATATCGCGCGATTTCGGGCCGCTGAGGGTTTGGCAGGAGAATTCGGTTGTCACATCCGTCAGCTCAAACGCGGCATCCGTGGGAGCATGGCGTTGCAGCCACTCAAGATCATGCCATTGCGCGCCCGCCGCTGTGATCAGGAAGAAAAAGTCTTCCTCCAGCCGCATCGCTGACATCTCGGTGACGATCCGGCCCCGCTCATCCGCAAAGTATAGCAGGCCAATCCGACCGACCTTGGGGATGCCGCCGGTGCAAAGCCCGCGCAGGAACTCTGCCGCGCCGGCACCTTTCAGGCGATAGCGGGAAAACCCCGGCAGATCGAGGATACCTGCTGCGTCGCGGACGGCTTCGGCCTCTTCCTTGATCCGCTGCTCCCACGGCCCCTTGCGCGACCATGTGTGTGTGCTGTCCTCAGACGTGTCGTCGCCCGGTTGAGCAAACCAATTGGCGCGCTCCCAGCCATTGTAGGCACCCATAACACCGCCCAGTTCGCGGACTTTTGCATCTGCGGGCGACAGCTTTTTGTCACGTCCAGCGGGCCATTCGTGCTGCGGGAAGTGCATGGCGTATTCGTGCCCGTAGACTTCCATCGCCTTTTGATCGCAGTAATCCTGATCCGTGTAATCCGTGTAGCGGCGCGGATCGACAGCCCACATGTCCCATTCGGTCTGACCTTCGGTGATCCATTCGGCAAGCACCTTGCCAGCGCCGCCGCCTTGCGTGATGCCAAAGGTAAACACACAGGCCTCGTAAGCATTCGGCACGCCTGGCATTGGACCAATCAGGGGCAGCCCATCCGGCGCATAGGGGATCGGGCCGTTGATCACACGGCCCACACCGGACTGACCCAAAAGTGGCACACGCGCCATCGCGTCTTCGATGTACCATTCAAGACGTTCCAGATCGTCGGGGTAGAGCTGAAAGCTGAAATCGTCGGGCATCGGATCGTCTGGCGTGACCCAATGTGCCTTGCAGTTGCGTTCATACGGGCCAAGGTTCAGACCCATCTTTTCCTGACGCAGGTAATAGCTGCTGTCGACATCGCGCAAAAGCGGCAGCTTGCCATTCTCCTTGGACCATTCTTCCAGTTCCGCCACAGGCTCGGTCAGGAAATACTGGTGGGACATCACGGTCATCGGCACGGTGCGCCCGCCATAAGGCTTGAACCACTCGCCAACGCGCTGGGCGTAGTACCCTGCGGCGTTCACCACTTTTTCGCACCGGATGTCGCCCTTGTCGGTGTGAACGATCCATTCATCACCGTCGCGGCTGACACCAGTGGCCGGGCAGAACCGTTCGATCCGTGCACCCATCTGGCGTGCACCCTTGGCCAGCGCTTGCGTCAGCTGTGCCGGGTCAATGTCCCCGTCATCCGGGTCATAAAGCCCACCTTCCAGATCATGGGTTTCCAGAAACGGATACCGGTCTTTCATGTCCGAAAGCGTCATCATCTCGACATCAAGACCCTGATACCGCGCCATGGACCGGGCGCGTTCGAACTCCATCATACGCTCTTTGGAATGCGCAAGCCGGATCGATCCGCTCACATGGTAGTTCATCGGATAATCAACTTCTTCCGCCAACCCGCGATACAGCTCCAACGAATAGCGCTGCATGTTCATCACCGCCCAGCTTGTTGAAAAGCTTGGGCAGTTGCCGGCGGCATGCCAAGTGGACCCGGCGGTCAATTCGTTCTTTTCCAACAAGACGCAATCGGTCCAGCCGGCTTTGGCCAAATGGTACAGCGATGAGACGCCGACCGCACCGCCACCAATGATGACAACGCGGGCTGTTGTTGGGAAATCGCTCATGTGACTCTCCTCAATCGAGTGCGATACGGACGGCCAGGCCGCCGAAAACAAGGGCTGACGCCTTGCCCATCCATTTGGAGGCGCGGCGCATTTGGGTTGCAGCAAGACCGGCAAACATGCCGATCAAACCGTCTGTGACAAAGCCGCCAATGGTTAGGGCAATGCCGAGAATGATGATCTGTTGGTGAACCGGCCCCAGCGCCGGGTCGGTAAATTGCGGCAGAAAGGCGAGCACGAAAAGCGCCACCTTTGGGTTCAGGATGTTCGTCAGATATCCCCGCTTGAACGCACGCATCATTTCGGCGCGTCCGGATCGCGCCTCAGGTGGCGTCGCATCGGTCCATGACTTCCAAGCAAGCCAGGCGAGGTACGCCGCACCCGCATAGCGGATTGCGTCATAAGCCAATGGATAAGCCAGCAGCAGAACCGCCAGACCGGCAGCGGCGATGGCAACATGGCTCAACACCCCCAGTGAAATTCCAGCCGCCGCTGCGACACCCGCCTGTGCTCCTCCGCGCATGCCGCTGGCGATGGTGAACATCATGTCGGCGCCGGGTGTCAGGTAAAGCAGGAACGCCGCGCCCATAAAGGTGACGTAGGTCAGAAGCGGGATGGACAATGCAAGATCAATCATCGCTCAATTCTCCCGCTGCGGATCATTGGGGTTGATCTGGTAGTAGTCGCCTTTGTCGCCGGTAAAGATATGCCCGCGCAGGGCCAGGCCCGTTGGCCCGTCGATCGACCCGGTTGAGAAACAGACAAACGGGTCATCTTCGCTGTCCCAAAACAGGGCTGACCCGCATACAGGGCAGAACCCACGCCGCGCTTTCTCTGACGATCGGTACCACCGCACCTCGCCCTGGATGTCGAGCGTTCCGTCCTCGATATAGGAAGACGCCCAGACGTGCCCCGACTGCTTGCGGCATTGGTTGTAATGGCAGGCCGCCGGTGCGCCTGGCGTTCCGTTCACCGCATAGGTCACGGCCCCGCACAAGCAGCTTCCCTTCATGCCCGCGCCTCCTGAGGCCAAGCGGTGCTGCCCAACAGAACACCGTAGATGATAAATGATACGGCAAGCACGCGGCGCATGATAACGTTGGCCACAACACCAAGTGCTGCGCGCCCAAGACCAGCGCCAAGCGCGGTGTAGGTCAAATAGCTTGCCGCGGTGATGCAGAGAGCGGTTGGCACGATCACCCACATCTGATCACCGATGGGCACGTCCGTTTGCACAAATTGCGAAAAGGCGGCCAAGTATCCCGCCACCGATTTCGGATTGATCGTCGCGATTGCAAAAGCGCGCCCATAGATAGACCCGCGCGTCACATCCGCGGCGGAAATTGGCTTTGTCGCATTCATCCACCCGCGCACGCCGAGCCAGATCAGGAACCCGGCCCCAATGATCTTTGCGATCAGAAACCCGGTGGGCGAGGCAGCAATCAGCGCGGTGATCCCCAGTGCTGACAGTGTCAGAAACAGAAGCGATTGCGTGAGGATCGCCAACACACCCCACAACGATTTGGCAAATCCGTGGGTCATTCCGTTGGTGATGCAATTGACTGCATTGGGTCCGGGCGAAGTGACGAAAACCACCCAGAACAGAGCGAATATGGTCCACCCCTCGAATGACATCAGTACACCGGTGGTGCGATGACCCAGATGGCCACCGCCTGTTCATCATAAGGGTTGATCCATTCAAACGGCTCTTCGCGGATGCGAAAGCTGTCACCGGGATGCAGCGTGAAGTGCCGACCGCCGATCACCAGATCAAGCTTGCCTGAAACGATGTACCCGACCTCCTGTGTGGGCCGTGTTACAACCTCTCCAATCCGGCTATGCGGCTGAAAGGTTGAATGCACCATTTCAAAGTCATCTGATAGGTCTGGCGACAGCAATTCTTCAACCAGCCCGCTCTCACCGCTGCCAATGGGCCGTCGCGTCGTGGCGCGCACCACGTGCCCGATCTCATCTGCCGGTGCGCTCGCTTGGCCGAACAGCAGTGAAACCGGCACATCCAGAACTCTCGCCAAATGCCGCAGGTCTGTAATCGAAGGCGCCGATAGGTCACGTTCGACCTGGCTCAACCACCCGACGGACCGTCCCATCGCATTCGCCATGTCTTGCAACGTCAACCCCCGCGACTTGCGCAGCGCGCGCAGGTCAGCGCCCAGGGTCTGGCTTTGCGTGAAGGGTTCTAGCTGCACGTCGACTCCGTGAAAAATA
>CAZCOX010000059.1:8468-15073 GCA_964500115.1 uncultured Rhodobacterales bacterium | reverse complement strand
GTGAACTGCCAGCCTTGGCCTGTGACCGCCAGTGAGCGCTCGTAAAGACCGGCTTCGGCATAGGCAACCCAAAGCGCCGCGGCAGCAACGGCTAGCCCGTAGACCGTGTCGATACCCCACGCCCATGGTTTGTCAGAGTTTTTGCCCCAAGGGCTGAGCGTGAGTGCCGCGATGAACGCGAAGCCTGCAAAGTGGATGGCGTTCTGCCACAGGCCAGGCTCGTTCAGGATGACGTTGGTGAGGATGTGCCAGATGGCAAAGATCAAGGCAAAGACCAATACAATCTGGTTTGCGCCCCATCTGCCTTGTGGAATGTCGAGCAGTGTTTCGCGCCGGGATTTGGCGAACGCTTCTGGCTCTGTCATTTGGCTGTCCTCCCCACACCCAAAAAGGAGGGCCGCCGACATTGCGGCGGCCCATCGCGTCAGATGGCTGCTTTAGTTGGCCATCAGGTTTTCAGGGATGTCGAGGCCGACTTCCTTGTAGTAGCGTGCTGCACCCGGATGCAGAGGTGCAGGCAGGCCTGCCATCGCCTTTTCGACAGCCATGGCTTTGGTCGCGGGGTGGATTGACTGCAGGAAGGGCAGGTTTTCGTACATCGTCTTGGTCAGCAGGTAGACATGCTCTTCATCGACGCTTGCGTTCACCGCCAGGAAGTTCGGCTGCGCAATGGTGTTGACGTCATCCGACTGACCCGGGTAGGTGCCTGCTGCGATTGTGTAGGGCACCCAGAGGTTGCGTCCGCCATCCATTGCTGCGGCCTGTTCTTCGGTGACATCAAGGATGGTGAACTTGCCTTCGTTCGACGCCATCAGTTTGGTGATGGCGCCAGTGGGTGGGCCTGACGGGATGCCGGCGGCGACCGCCTGACCATTGGCCAAAGCGTCTGCGGTCGGGCCGTATCCGGCAGAGATGTTGGTGAAGTCATCAAGCGTCAGATCCAGCCCGGCCAACAGAACCTGGTTGGAACCGATAGTGCCGGAATTCTCGCGACCCATGCCCACCGTCATGCCAGTCAGTGCCTTCAGGTCTTCAACCGTGCCGGTTGTCGCTTTTTCGACAGGTACAACAAACTGTTCCACGTTCTGCCAAAGCATCGTGACAGAGCGCAGGTTTTCCTGTGGTTCGGTGACCGGGCCGGTGCCTGTGACGGCGTATGAACCGTAAAGGCCTTGCAGGATCGCAAAGTCAGCGGTGCCTGCAGACAGCGCCTGAACGTTAGCACCGGAGCCAGCGGAGTTCACTGCTGTCAGCGAAAACTTTTCTTTCGGCAGCAGCTTGATCTTTGACAGGGTCGAGATCGCTGTGCCGACCGGGTGGTACGTGCCACCGGTTGAGGCCGTGTTGAGGACGTAGTCAGTGTCCTGCGCGGCGACACTTGTTGACACGGCAAGGCTTGCGCCCAGAACGAGCGCTTTGAACATTTTCATTGGTATTCCTCCCAGAACAACGTTCGTTAATCGAACTGGGGTCGTTGTCTCGAATGCGCGCGATGAGCGGTATGAAGGAAACTGCGCGGCTTGGAAAAAACTGCCTGCGGATTTCCGCAAGGTGCTGTCATTCGCTTAACAGCGCGTCTTTATCGAGGCCGAGTTTGACGATTTTCTCGTTAAGTGTTCGGCGCCCGATGCCAAGAACACTGGCAACCTCATCCATGCGCCCGTTCTGTTCCTGAATGGCGCGGCCAATCAATTCGCGTTCGAACGCAGCGACCGCTTCGCGCAGGGTTCCTGGGACCGTCGGTTGAGATGTTTGCAAGGCGATGGCGCTGCGTACTGACCCGCCGCCGCGCCGCTCTGCCAGGACCCGGCGCTCCACCACGTTTTGCAACTCACGCACGTTTCCGGGCCAAGGGTAGGCCATCAACGCTGCGATATCGTCGGGCGTGAGGTTTGGTGGCGGCAATTCGTATAACTTGCTGAGCCGTGCGGCGTAGTGGCGGAACAGGAGCAGGATGTCTTCGCCACGATCCGACAGGCTGGGCAGTGTGATCACCAGCGTGTTCAGGCGGAAGAGCAGGTCTTCGCGAAAGCTCTTGTCAGCGGCATGAGCGAGGATGTCTTCGGTCGCAGCGCTGAGGACGCGCAGTTCGACGGTTTGTGTCTCGGAGTCGCCAACGCGTTGGTATTGCTTGGTTTCAATGGCGCGGAGCATCTTTGATTGCGACTCGAATGGCATCGAGCCGAGTTCGTCCAGAAACAGCGTGCCGCCATCGGCCTGCGCCATAAGCCCATTTGGATTGTCGGTTGTTCCGAACAGCGTTTCCTCAAACCGGTCCGCCGGGATCGCCGCGCAGTTGACGGCAACAAACGGCGCGCTGGGTGTCGCGCCCAAATCGTGCAATGCGCGCGCGACCAGTTCCTTACCGGCGCCCGTTTCGCCAAGGATCAGCACGCTGGCTTTGCTGGCGGCGAAATCAAAGATCATATCACGCACTGTGCTGATCTGCGGGCTGTTGCCGATCAGGATGCGCTCCAGATCGGTCAGTTCAACCAACCGGTCCTGTAGTTGCGTTGTGCTGTCGATCAGGCCCTTCATGCGTACCGCGTTCTTGAGAATAACTAGCAGGCGGCGCGGCTCAAACGGTTTTTCGACAAAGCTGTAGGCCCCGTCTTGTAGCGCGGAGACAGCCATTGGGATATCTCCATGCGCCGTTATAAGAACGACCGGTACCTGACTGAATTCGCGCACTTTCTTCTGAAATTGAAGGCCATCCAAAACAGGCATGCGGACATCACTGAGCACCGCATCAGGTTGGGCGGATTGGATCAGTTCCAACCCGCGTTGACCGTCATTGGCCAGAGTGACGTCATAGCCGGCGCTTTCGAGCAAATGCGCCAGCGAGACGCGCATTTGCTGGTCATCATCCACCACGAGAATTCGGGCCTTTGTCATGTGGGGTCCCCGCCTTGGTTAATTGGCAATGTCACAATGAATTCAGCGCCATGCTCCGGTGCGCCAAGCGATAGCTCGCCATTGTGGTCTTTGATAATCTCGGTTGCGATGGCCAAACCGAGGCCCATCCCGACACCGGAGGGTTTGGTGCTATAGAAGGGTTCTTGCAGGTCTTTGAGCGTGGCGTCGCCAAGGCCGGGGCCATTGTCGGCGATCCGTATCTCGACCTTGGTTTCATGATGTGACACGTCGAGATCGATATTCGGGTTTGCCACGCATTCAACCGCATAAATTGAGTTTTTTAAAAGGTTTACGATCGCTTGTTCGAGCAATACTTTATTTGCGTAAATCTCGATCTTTTGACCAGCCTGATAGTTGATCGTAACGCCAGAGGCACGGAGTTCGGTTTCCAGAAGGCTCAAAACCTCGGCCAGCATGGTCCCAAGTTCGACCCTTTCTTTTGCGTCGGTCCGGCCCCGCGCGAAATAGCGAAACTGCTTGGTGATGGCCTCCATCCGTTCGACCAGCTTGTTGAGGTTGCTTGCCGTTTTTGGTGACGTGATCTCGCCGCCGATTTCGGCTGCCGCCAAGTGGTTGCGGAAGGCACTGATCGGTTGGCCCAGTTCGTGGGTGACAGAGGCGGCAAGGTGTCCGAGTGCGGCCATCTTGGCGCTTCGCGCCAGTTCGATCTGCGCGTTTTCAAGCTGCTGGTTGGTGTCGATCAAGGCTTCCCTTTGGCGTTCCGAGGCTTCAAAGGCCAGAGCGATGCGGCGCGAGCGCAGGAATGTCGCAAAGCCCACAAGAACCGCGATGAGGCTGCCAAAAAGCCCGGTTGCCACCAGTGTTTGACGGGTCACAACCGCTTCGGGTTGCAGGTAATAGACTGCCCAGTCACGCCAATCCGCATTGCCAACGGCGGCGATGTAGTTTGTGCCGTCTACCGTAACCCGCGCGTTTTGCCTATTTTGCCACGCAAGCACATCAAGCGGTTCGTTACCAAACTGGCGGCTTTGTAGGATCGCGGTTTTCTTGGCCGGTTCCAGTTCTGCAATCGGGCGGTAGAGCCAGTCAGGCTTGGAGGCCAGCACGACAATGCCGTCTTTGTTTACCGCAAGAACGGTTTCCGTTTCTTTCTGCCAAGACCGTTGAAACTCGCTCACGTCCAGTTTGATTGCGATCACGCCTTTCTTGGTGCCAGAGGCATAGGTGACCGGTTCAGCCACGAAATACCCGGGGCGCCCGGAGGTCGCGCCGATTGCGAAGTAATCACTGCGCTGACCTGACAGGGCTTCCTGAAAATAGGGGCGGAAGCCGTAGTTCTGTCCGAGGAAACTGTTGGGCATGCCTGCGTTGGAGGAGGCCAGAACCAGCCCTGCGCTGTTCATCAGGTAGACGGCCTCTAACCCTGCCTGATCCGAAATCTCTTTCAGGCGCGTGTTGATGCTTGGATCGACGGCCGTGGGATCAAGCGCGTCGGAGTATTCGGGGTCGCGTGACAAGACGAAAGGCAGATGCTGGTGCTGCCGAAGCGTTTCGTTCAGGGCGCGCAGGTAGAGTGCCATCTGGTTGGCCGCCGCGCGTGTCTCGACCCGCTCGAAATAGCGGTTTGCGCCAAAGAACGTGGCCAGTGTGGACAGCGCAACGGTGGCAATCAAGACGGCGATCACCCCCTTGCGCATACGCCCATGCGCGCCGCCATTCACCACATCGGTTGCCATCACATCTCCTCCGCCGCGCAGAGTGCTACGGGAGCGCGTGCGGTGCAAACGCAGTTCGTTGTGTCGTTTGGGGTGCCCTGCGGATTTCCGCAGGCTGGATCAGTCTTCGACCTCGGCGAGTACCTTGCGGGCGACGCGGAAGCATTCAAGCGCCTGCGGCACGCCGCAGTAGATGCCGACGACATGGATGATCGCACGCAGCTCTTCTTTTGTGACGCCGTTGTTGATGGCGCCACGGCAGTGGATTTCCCATTCGGCCATCTTGCCCAAGGCACCGATCATCGACAGGTTCATCATCGACCGCGTCTTGGCGTCGATCACCTCGTCGCCCCAGCCAAAACCCCAGCACCAGGCGGTCATCGCCTCTTGAAAGGGGCGGTTGAAGTCGTCCGCCGCTTCGAGATTTTTTTCGACATAGGCGGCACCCAGAGTGGCCTTGCGTTGTTCCAGACCTTTCAGAAACAGGTCTTCGTCAAATGCGCTCATTCTTGCGATCCTTTGCTGTTTGGACGGAGAGTGGTTCAGCAAAGCCGTAACAGCAAGGCGGGTTTTCGCATTCTGGTCTGGCAATTTGTGAGCGATTGCGGTGGTGTGGGCGGAACGAACGGCACTGTGATGGTCTAATGGCGCAGCAGCACCCTTCTTTGAAATGGCTGGAGTCATTCCGGCATCTTGCGCGCTCGGGGTCCGTTCGGCGCACGGCGATCCTTACGGGGCAGTCGCTGAGCACGGTGTCGCATCAGATCAAGTGTCTTGAGGATCATCTGGGTCTGACGCTGGTCGATCACGGGCGCAGGCCGATGACATTGACGACGGCGGGTATTCAGTACCTGAGCCATGTGGAAGAAGCGTTGGGGCTGCTGGAACGCGCCAAGACCGAGATTGTGGGGCCCACGGCTGTGTCGTTGCATGATCTGCGGTTTGCGATGATCGAGGATTTTGAGACCGAGATTGGGCCGGAGATCACACGCCTTTTGGCAGATGCGTTGCCCGGGTGCCGGTTCACGCAGTTCACGCGGCCCAGCCACGACATTCTGGACCTGCTGCGGAATGGAGAGATTGATCTGGGTGTCGCCGCGCAACCGCAGACGCCGGTGCCGGATGTGGTCGAGCAGCCTGTTCTGCGCGACCCGTTTGTTCTGATCGTGCCGAAATCGTCGCAACTGACCGGGATGGAGTTTTTGCAGGGTAAAAGCGGGCTGCCTTTCCTGCGCTACAGCACGCATCAGATTGTTGGGCAGTTGATCGCGGCGCAGTTGACCCGGCTTCGGGTCAAGCTTGACGACAACTACGATCTGGACAGCACCGCGTCGATCCTTGCGCTGGTGGCGCAGGGGCAGGGGTGGGCGATCTCAACCCCGGCCAATTACGCGCGAAGCCATCGGTTCAAGGGACAGGTAAAGTTGATGCCGTTCCCGTTGAAAGACTTTTCCCGCACGATTTCGGTGTTCGTACGAGAACCCAAGGCGCAGGACGTGGCGCATTCGGTTGCCACAGCGATGCGCAGCCTGCTTGCCACGCACACAACCGGGCCTGTGCTGGATGAAAGCCCGTGGCTGGCCGAGAGCTTTCGCGTGGTGAATGACGACCTTAGGTGAGGATTTTGAATGCGGCGCGGATTTGGGCGTCCTGGTCGGCGGTCAGGTATTCAGGGTGATGCTCGTTCAGAATGCGGCGCGCCTTCGCATTCGCGCGGTCCCATGCGGTGAGCGCGCCATCATCGGCCCATGTTTTGGGTTGCTCCCGATCTGAAAGCTGCGGGTAGTGGTAGTCACGCTCCATCGCCTGATAGGTCTGATCCGATCCAAGGAAATGACCGTCGCCCAGAATGGATGCGCAGATGGCATCAAACCCCAGCGTGTCGTCCGAAACCTCGACGCCGCGCAGGGCGCGATAGGTCATTGCGTGCATCTCATCGTCCAGAATGAAGGCTTCGAAACTCGCGCCCAAAAGGGCCGCTGTCATGCCGGAGCTTTCGTAGATCAGGTTGCC
>CAZCOX010000059.1:0-8368 GCA_964500115.1 uncultured Rhodobacterales bacterium | reverse complement strand
GCGGTGATGCAGGACATGGGGATGTTGTGTTCGATACACTTGTACACGACATCCACCGCGTCTTCGCCAAAGCGCATGGGTGAAATCACCGGGCTGATGTGGGCCTTTACGAAGGGGCGTTTCGAAAACGCGCCGTCGCCGCCAGCGGCAATGTCAAAAAGCTGCACAATCGGGTCGACATGCTCTGCAACCGTGAATGCCGTTGCCACCGGTTTGGTGGTGTTCTTCATCAGCGCGTAGGCGGTGTTCACATCCAGATCGAACATGTCGGGCACATCCGTCGCGATGCAGCAGCGGGTGAACCACGCGACATTGTCGAGCGTGTCTTGCAACCGTGTAAACCCGTGAAGATCGGCCAGAGTGGACGGGCGGTAGAGGCCCGTGTCGAGGTCTAGCGTGTTCACAGCAGCGCCGCCCGTACCAAAGTAGACGCGGTCGCCCCCCACCTCGATCGACCGTTCGTCGTCGCGCCCGTGCAGGACAAACTGTTTGGCGGCTTTGCTGATGCAATCTTCGACCAAGGCGTTTGGCAGGCCAATGCGGTCATGTGGGAGGGCGGTGGCACCCGCCGCCAGCAGGTCTTTGGCAAGTCGATCAGGCACTTCGCCCATGCCAAGCTCGGCCAGCAGTTTGAGCGCCGTGGCGTAGATGTTCTGAATGTCGGTGTCGGACAAGGGCTGGTACATACCACCTGCCGGGCCAGGCGGAGCCGGGTTCACCGGTGGCGGTGCGGCGCGCTGGGCCAGACGCGATTTGCGCCCGGAGCGGCGTGATTTGCTGCGCGTTTCTTCCATACCCAATTTCGGACATCAGACTTGCGCGTCTGGCAATAGTTTTTGGTTTCCGCGCGAATTCTTGCACGGAAGTTTCGGATTTTCGGGAACTGCGCCAAAGCTATTGATCGTTTCCGGCACCCGCGTCTGTTTAGAGCCACCATTTTGCGAGGTCGTTATGAAAACCCAAACCCGAGTCGTTGTTATTGGTGGTGGCATTGCCGGATGCTCCACGCTCTACCACCTGACGCAGGAAGGCTGGACCGATGTTGTGCTGGTCGAACGCAACGAACTGACCTCTGGAACAACCTGGCATTCGGCTGCGCAGGTGACGAATTTTGGCATGAACCAGACCATGGTGGGCCTGAAAAGCCATTCGATCAAACTCTATCAGGAACTGGCGAACGACCCGGACTATCCGATCAACTACCACCATGGCGATGGCGGGATCCGGTTGGCGAACACCGAGGCGCAGATGGAGGGCTACCGGCACTTTGCCTCTATGGCGCGCGGGATGGGCGTCGAGTACGAGGTGATAGATGCCGAGGAATGCGCGCGGCGGCATCCACTGATTTCAACCGAGAACCTGCTGGGCGGTCTGTGGGACGGTCAGGATGGCGACATTGACCCCGCGCAACTGTGTCAGGCGCTCGCGCGGCGCGCGCGGCATGCCGGAGCGGAGGTCTATCGCAACACGCCAGTTACAGGGCTGACCCAGCACAAGGATGACAGCTGGACGGTGCACACCGAAAAGGGCGACATCGCCTGCGAGATTGTTGTGAACGCCTGCGGGTATCGGGTGAACGAGGTGGGCGCGATGATGGGTGTGCAGCATCCCGTCACGTCGATGGAACACCAGTATTTCGTCACAGACGAGATCCCGGCGATTGTCGAGGCGGGGCACCGCATGCCGCTGCTGCGCTGCCCGATCAGCGACTATTACAGCCGTCAGGAAAAGAACGGCTTGCTTGTCGGGTTCTATGAACAGGATTGCAAAACCTGGGGCATGGACGGGATTGACCCGCATTTCGTGAACGCGCTGTGCCCGGATGATCTTGAGCGGATTACGGACGTTTTGGAAGGCGCGTTCGAACGCATGCCAGCCCTTATGGAGGTTGGTATCAAGACGGTTGTGAACGGCCCCATTACCTACACCATCGATGGCGCGCCATTGGTGGGGCCGATCCCCGGCAAGCGCAACGCGTTTTGCATCATCGGACTGCGGGCCGGATTGGGCGAGGGTGGCGGCCACGGGTGGTTGCTGGCGCAGCAGATCGTGCATGGAGAGGCGTGTTACGATACATGGGTGCTCGACCCGCGCCGGTTTGCGGGCCACACCAATGTTGAACTGACGGCGCTGAAGGCGATCGAAGACTACCAGAACGAGTTCCGCTTTCACTTCCCCAATGAGCACCGCCCGGCGGGACGGATGGCCAAGACCACACCTTTGACGCCTGTGCTGGCTGCTGAAGGCGCGGAATTCACGGTGGTGAACGGTTGGGAACGTGCAGAGTACTTTAAGCCCACACCGGATTTTCACGTCACACACGGATTCGGCTTTGACGAAAGCTTTGATGTTGTCGGCAAGGAGGTCGCCGCCGTTCAAAACAGCGTCGGACTATGTGAGGTCAATGGCTTCAACCGGTTTGAAATCACCGGCGCCGATCGGCATGCGTTTCTGGATCGCATGATCTGCGGGCGCCTGCCGCGCAAAACGGGCCGGGTGGGCTTGACTTATCTTTTGAACGACCACGGCATGCTGAAAGCCGAGGCAACGATTGCCAATCTGCCGGCATCCGAGCGGGGGCCTGAGAGGGTCTGGTACGGGTCTGCGGCAGCGGCGGAACTGCATGATATGGATTGGTTGCAAAGCCATCTGCGCGATGACGAGGACGTGCAAATTACGTCATTGACCAATGACCAGACCATTCTGTTGCTGGCTGGACCAAAGGCGCGGGCGGTCTTGTCGGCGGTGTCGCGGGGCGATTGGTCGAAAGAGGCGTTTCCCTGGCTGTCGGTCCGTGAGTGTTTCATTGGGATTGCGCCAGCGACCGTGATGGGCGTCAGCTTTTCCGGCGAACTGGCCTATGAAATCCACGTGCCCAATGCATCGCTTTATGCGGCTTACACCGCGCTGCGCGCGGCAGGTGAGGCGCATGGGCTCACGATGTTCGGTGCGCTGGCAGTGGAGTCGATGCGGATGGAAAAGGGATATTTGCACTGGAAGGCGGATATCCTGACGGAATTTGATCCGTTTGAAACTGGGCTCGACCGGTTCGTGACCTTGGACAAAGACGCGTTCGTTGGCAAAGACGCGCTGGTTGCGCGGCGGGCGGCGGGACCCGTAAAGCGGCTGGTCAGCATGACGTTGGATGATGATACAGCACCCGCACATGGTGGCGCATCGGTGATGCAAGGAAACCGTGTGATCGGGACAGTGACGTCTGGTGGCTGGGGCTACCGGGTGGGCAAAAACATTGCCTATGCGTTTGTTGACCCGGAGTTTGCCACCCAAGGCACCGCGTTCGAGATCGACGTGCTCGGCAAACGGGTGGCGGCCGCAGTGGTCGCGCCAGGACTTTACGATCCAGAGATGGCCCGAGTGCGCGGGTGAAGCGGTTTCGAAACCGCTTGCCAAGGTCCTTCGAAGGACCTTGGCGCCGCACCTAGATCTGATCGAGCCGCGCCGGGTCTGGTGCAGGCAGGCGAGACATCAATTCGCGCAACGCGGTTCGGCATTCTGAACCCCGCCATGCATCTGGAAAACACGCGTCAGGAAACTCTGGGATGCGCAGCACCAGCCGTCGCCATTCATGCACAAGCAAGACGCGCAGGGCGACTTCTTGAAGCGGTGATAGCCCCTTCAACGCGCCAGTCTTCAGCAACCGTGCAAAGCTGTCCGCGAGCCTCTGAGATGCGTGCTGCGCGTCTTGCGAGCACAAGCTATCGCGGACCCAGTGTGGAAGCTCAGCGGCTACCGGTAACGCCCATGCGTCTTCGCTGACAACCGGCGGAACCTGCACCCACATATGCGGCCCGATATGAACCGAGCGCGTAGGATCGGCGCTTGCCGAGACGCCTGTCTTATCGATCACAAGTTGGGGCATCGTGTTCGGGGCGTCATACGCGTAAACGCGGGCACGGACGGCGAGGGTTTCTGTGCGCCCCGACTGTGTCAGCCCGTATCGCGTTTCGCGCCCGGACCGGTGGCTTTCGATCCAGCCCTCCTTGCGCAGCCTGTGTATGGCCACGCGTGTGGCCTCGGGTTTGATCCCGATGGCAGCCGTCAGAGCATTCACCGTTGCCCCGCTGAGCCGCGCGTCATTGGCAATGGCAAGGTCGCCAAATATTGTGACCAAGAGCGACCACACACGGGGTGTTGTGTCACCCAGCACGGAATTTACCAATTGGTCAAAACTCGCCTTGTCCATGTGTCCGGTCTATTCCGCGCAATGGCCAGCGCCAAGGTGCATCTGCAGATTGCACTGCGGTGGCAACCTGTCGGACACACTGCGTAATGCGCGCGCGCCAAAGCCTTTCGAAAGGCTTTGGCCAAGCGGTTTCGAAACCGCTTGACGTCACGCGTCGTAATCAACCGCGACCGTGTTCGTGATGGGGTAGGACTGGCAGGACAGAACGTAGCCTTGTTCGACCTCGTAATCCTCAAGCGCGTGGTTGGCGACCATCTCAACTTCGCCCTCCAACACCTTGCATTTGCATGTGGAGCAGACACCTGCCTTGCACGCGTGCGGCGCGTCCAGCGCGTTTTCGAGCGCGGCCTCGAGGATGCTGAGATCGCGGCCCATCTCGAACTGGCGTGTCACGCCATCAAGCGAAACCTGGGCTTTGATTAACGACGTTTGAGTTGCGTCCACCGTTGTCCGGCGGCGTTCCAACCGTCCCGTTTGCGCGCTTGCAAACAGCTCGAACTTGATTTGGTCATCTGTCAAACCGTGATCGCGCAGCGCCTGAGCGATGGTGAGCATCATGGGCTCTGGTCCGCAGATGAACGCAATGGTTACACTGGCGATATCGATCCATCCAGAAAACAACGCTTTGCATTTCTCTGCATCCACGCGGCCCTGGAACAGGTCGATGTCTTGGGCATCGGTTTCGAGGATATGAATGATGCTGAGCCGTCCCATGTAGAGGTTCTTGAGGTCATCAAGCTCTTCGCGGAACATGATCGAACCAACGCTGCGATTGGCATACACCAGTGTCATGCGCGACAGCGGTTCGGCATCCAGCACGGTTTTCAGGATCGACAGAACCGGGGTGATCCCGGAGCCGCCGGCAAACGCGAGGTAGGATTTGGCGCGGTTCGGTTCCAGCGGGGTGTGGAATTTGCCCATCGGTGGCATCGCGTCGAGCACCATGCCAGGCACCAGCGCCTCATTGGCCCAGCGTGAAAACGCGCCGTCGGGCACCTGCTTGATCCCCACGCGCAAAGCGCCCTCGTTCACGCCAGAGCAGATCGAGTAAGAGCGGCGGATTTCCGTGCCGTCGAAATCACGTTTGAACGTCAGGTACTGACCTTGCGTAAATGTAAAATCGTCGCCGTCGCGCGGCTGGAGCGTGACCGCAACGGCATCGCGTGTGGTTTTTCGAACGTCCGTGACGGTCAGGGGGAAAAAGCGTGCCATATCAGAGGCTCATCAGATGCATTTGAAGTAATCGAAGGGCTCAAGACACGTGTCGCAGCGCCAATGGGCTTTGCAGGGTGTCGACCCGAATTGGCTGACCCGCGTGAGTTGTGTCGACTGGCAGCGCGGGCAAGCGGTCGGGCCGCCGGCGGGTGATGGCGGCGCGATGCCGTATTCGGTGAGCTTTGCGCGGCCTTTGTCCGACAACCAATCGGTTGTCCAGGGTGGTGCGATTTGCGTTTTGAGCCGTACGTTTGCAATGCCGCGATCGCGCAAGGCCGTTTCGATGTCCATAGCGATGACAGATGTCGCGGGGCATCCAGAATAGGTTGGTGTAACAGTTACTTGTAAAGCGTCTTTCATCCATGCAACATCCCGGACGATGCCCAAATCGACCACCGAAATCACCGGGATTTCCGGGTCTGGCACGGTGTCGAGCCATCGCCAGATCGTGTCGGTGTCTGGCCGGGTTTCGAGGCTCACCACGTGGCTCCGGGATAGGCGCGTTGCAGCCATTGCATTTGGGTCAAAAGGTGACCCAGGTGTTCGGTATGACGAAAGCCGGTTTTGCCTCCAGACTGCGCGTAGCTGCTGTCCGGAATTGTCAGAGTGGCGTCCGCCATAACCGCGTTAATGGCTTGGTCATAGGCGGGCCGTAGGGTTGCGGGGTCGGGTGCGATTCCCTCTTTTGCGACGGCGGCATCGGTGGCGTCGGATTGGAACATTTCGCCCACATAGGGCCACAGCAGGTCAAGTGCTGCCTGCATGCGGGTGTGGCTTTCCTCGGTTCCGTCGCCGAGGCCAATCACCGTGTCGGATGCGCGTTCGACATGGTACGTGACTTCTTTCACCGCTTTGGCGGCAATCGCCGCAACGCGGGCGTCGGTGCTATTGGTCAAGTGCTGGAGTAGCAGCAGGTGAAACTGGTCGAAAAGATATTGGCGCATCATGGTTTGGCCGAAATCGCCATTCGGCTGTTCAACAAGAAGGAGATTGCGAAAATCCCAGACGTCGCGCAGCATAGCGAGATCATCAGCGGTGCGACCTTTGCCTTCCACCTCGGCGGCAAGGCTCAGCCACATTTGCGTCTGGCCGATCAGGTCGAGCGCTGTGTTGGCGAGGGCGATGTCCTCTTCCAGCACCGGCGCGTGGCCACACCATTCGCTGACGCGGTGGCCGAGAACCAGCGTGTTGTCGCCAAGGCGCAAAAGGTATTCGAACAGCGGGTCTGCCATCACATGTGGCCCGCTTCGTCTGGGATGTCGAAAAATGTGGGGTGTCGGTAGACCTTGCTTTCGGAGGGTTCGTAAAGCGGGCCTTTGTCAGACGGGGAGGAGGCCGCGATATGGGCCGCCTCGACCACCCAGATGCTGACACCCTCGTTGCGGCGGGTGTAGACATCACGGGCGTTCTTGATCGCCATTTCGGCATCCGGCGCGTGTAGGCTGCCGACGTGTCGGTGGTTCAGGCCATGCTGACCGCGGATAAACACTTCCCAAAGGGGCCATTCGTTTTGCATCTTATTCTCCCCTGATTACTCCGCGGCTTTGGCTCGGTGCATGTCGCGCCACCGGGTTGCCTGCGGCAGGTGTGACCAGCCAAAGGCGAAGTCGGTGTCGCCATGGGCATTCAAATGATCCAGTCGCGCGACGGCTTCGGCCAAAGAAGGTTGCGCGCCCGGATCGACCCACCACATCGCAAAGTGCATTCTGTCCATCACCTCGAACCAATCCGCGCGCTGTTGGAAGAACTGGCGATGCAGCGTGTCCCAGACAAAGCGTTCGAACGTTTCGACCGAGTTCCAGACCGAAATTGTTGCGATCAGACGGTCATCGCCGAGGATCGGGTCTTTCGTCTCGGCGGCATTGCGCCATTGAAACCCTTCCGAGCGGTCAGCAATGCCGTTGATGCGATCCACGTTGTTAACAAACTTGGCCACGCGCGCGTCATCGGCATCGTATTTCAGCCGCGCGACATTGATCTCTGCAAGATGCTTCATTCCGCGGCCACTTTTGCCGCACGTTTCTTGGCGGCGTGCGCCATGAGACCTTCGCGGACCCATGCACCATCGTCCCAAGCCTTGTTGCGCGCGGCGAGGCGTTCTGTGTTGCAGGGGCCATTGCCTTGAATGACGTCAAAGAATTCCGACCAGTCAGGTTCCGAGAAATCGTAGCCGCCTTTCTCCGCGTTCCAGCTCAGGTCAGGGTCTGGCACAGTCAGGCCAAGATATTCCGCCTGCGGGACGGTTTGATCGACGAATTTCTGGCGCAACTCGTCATTGGTGTTCATCTTGATCTTCCATTTCATCGACTGTGCGGAATGCACGCTGTCCTTGTCGGACGGGCCGAACATCATGAGCGATGGATACCAGAAGCGATTAAGCGCATCCTGCGCCATTTTCTTTTGCGCTTCAGTGCCTTGCGCCATCTTCATCATGATGTCGTAACCCTGACGTTGGTGAAACGACTCTTCCTTGCAGATGCGGATCATGGCGCGCGAATAGGGGCCGTAGCTGGTGCGTTGCAGCGGGACCTGATTCATGATCGCGGCACCATCGACCAGCCAACCAACCGCACCCATGTCGGCCCAGGTCAGGGTTGGGTAATTGAAGATGGATGAATATTTCATCCGCCCATCGAGCAGCATTTCGGTGAGCTCATCGCGGCTGACGCCAAGCGTTTCGGCGGCGCAATAGAGGTAGAGACCGTGGCCCGCCTCATCCTGCACCTTGGCCAGCAGGATTGCCTTGCGTTCCAGTGTTGGGGCGCGGGTGATCCAGTTGCCTTCGGGCAATTGGCCGACGATTTCGGAATGCGCGTGCTGGCCGATCTGGCGGATCAGGGTCTTGCGATACCCCTCGGGCATCCACTCTTTCGGTTCAATCTTTTCGCCCGCGTCGATGCGGGCCTGAAAGGCGGCAAGCTTTTCAGGGTCATCCTGTGTCGCCTCGGA
>CAZCOX010000058.1:0-15447 GCA_964500115.1 uncultured Rhodobacterales bacterium | reverse complement strand
TCGGACGACCCCAGATGTTTTCGCCCATCCGGCGGTCAATTTTGTACTTGGCAGACGTGCGTTTTGTCACGGCTGATCTCCTTCTCAGAACGACGCCTTTGCAGGCGACTATGAAGGGCGTTGTCCTCTTGGGTATTTGACCCATGACAGGCATCCCCTTGCGGGGGCCACCAACACCAATGAAGCCGCGCTTATACGTCCGGTTTTGACAGAGTCAACAGGCCAAGTCGCAGCGAATATCCTGATTAATCCTAGTTTAAGACCGGGTGTTCAGAATGCGCCTGAAACATGGAGCATTCACATGGCGCACGACCGCAAGCGGCTGAAGGCGATTGGCCCCTCTCCTATCGATCTGGCGGCGCAGAAACGAGATCACAATATTCTGCGCGTGGTAGAAGAGGCGGTGCGCCACCGAGAGGTGCGTTTGGCCTACCAGCCGATTGTACATGCGACAGGTCAAAACCAAATCGCCTTTTACGAGGGGTTGATCCGCGTGACGGACCCAACAGGGCGCATCATTCCGGCGGGGCAGTTCATTGAAGCGATCGAAGAAAAAGAAACCGGCCGACTGCTGGATTGCCTTGCGCTTGAACACGGGCTTCGGGCCTTGTCGCGCAATCCCGGCATTCGGTTGGCAATCAACCTGTCTGCCCGTTCTATTGGCTACCCGAAATGGCGAAAGGTGTTGGACCGGGGGCTGTCACGCGACAGTACGGTTGCGGAACGGTTGATCCTTGAAATTACAGAAGCGTCCGCGATGCTGGTTCCCGAACTGGTGGTGCAAGCGATGCGCGACCTTCAACAGGTGGGAATCAGTTTCGCGCTAGACGACTTTGGCGCGGGGTACACGGCGCTGCGCTATCTCAAGGAGTTCCAGTTCGACATCCTGAAAATCGACAGCCAGTTCATTCGGGGTATCTCGCAGGATGCGGACAATCAGGTGCTGACCCGCGCCATCGTCGCCATCGCGCAGCAGTTCGACATGTTCACCGTTGCTGAGTTCGTCGAAACACAGGAAGACGCAGCTATGCTTGCGGAATTGGGTGTCGATTGCCTGCAAGGCTACTACTTTGGCGCGCCCACGATTGCCCCACCTTGGGACGACTTTACCCAAACCGCCGCGAGGCGATAGTGCCATGACGCAGGGGCAACCCGGCCATGCAGTAAAAGCCTGAGACACCCTGTCAGGTAGGCGCAAGGGTCGCATTGCTTTAGGCAAGCGCCAAATCTGGCGGGGGCCCGTGGGCGCAAGTGATGCGCAATTTGCTACGGATTATCTCCTTGCCAACGAATTTGGTGGAGGACACATGACCAACGTCGTTATCGCATCCGCCGCCCGCACGGCCGTTGGGTCGTTCGGCGGTTCTTTCGCAAACACACCTGCCCACGATCTGGGCGCGGCCGTATTGAACGCTCTGGTAGAGCGTGCGGGCGTCGAGAAAGAGGCTGTCTCTGAGACAATCCTCGGTCAGGTTCTGACGGCCGCTCAGGGTCAGAATCCCGCGCGTCAGGCGCACATAAATGCCGGTCTGCCGCAAGAGAGCGCAGCTTGGGGCATTAACCAGGTGTGTGGTTCGGGCCTTCGTGCCGTTGCGCTTGGTGCGCAGCATATCATGCTGGGCGACGCCGAGGTTGTGGCCGCTGGTGGTCAGGAAAACATGTCCATGAGCCCACACGCCGCCACGCTGCGTCAGGGCCACAAGATGGGCGACATGAAATACATCGACACGATGATCCGTGACGGTCTGTGGGATGCGTTCAATGGCTATCACATGGGTCAGACAGCCGAAAACGTTGCTGAGAAATGGCAAATCAGCCGTGACATGCAGGACGAATTTGCGGTCGGTTCTCAGAACAAGGCCGAAGCCGCGCAAAAGGCGGGCAAGTTCGATGACGAAGTGATTTCCTACACGATCAAGACCCGCAAGGGCGACATCGTTGTCGACAAGGATGAATACATCCGCCACGGCGCAAACCTCGAAGCCATGGCCAAAATGCGCCCGGCTTTCACCAAAGATGGTACGGTCACGGCGGCAAACGCATCTGGCCTGAATGATGGCGCGGCAGGCGTTTTGTTGATGTCGGAAGAAAACGCTGAAAAGCGCGGCATCACACCTATGGCCCGCATTGCGTCTTATGCAACGGCCGGTCTTGACCCGTCGATCATGGGTGTTGGCCCGATCTACGCATCGCGCAAAGCGCTCGATAAAGCAGGTTGGTCGGTTGGCGATCTGGACCTTGTCGAAGCCAACGAAGCCTTCGCTGCGCAGGCATGCGCGGTGAACAAAGACATGGGCTGGGACCCTGAGATTGTAAACGTGAACGGCGGAGCAATTGCCATCGGTCACCCGATCGGCGCATCCGGTGCACGCGTTCTGAATACGCTCTTGTTCGAAATGCAGCGACGCGACGCGAAGAAGGGCCTCGCCACCCTCTGCATCGGCGGCGGTATGGGCGTTGCGCTCTGCGTTGAGCGATGAGTAATAGGTCAGTGACGCTGATATAGATCAAAGCGGCGGGCATGACCCGCCGCTACCACACAAAAATCAAAATTCTGGAGGAGCCCTCATGGCCCGTGTAGCACTTGTCACCGGCGGCAGCCGCGGTATTGGCGAAGCCATCTCAAAGAAACTCAAGGAAGACGGCTATTCCGTTGCCGCGACATATGCGGGCAACGACGAAAAAGCCGCTGCCTTTACCGAAGCGACAGGCATCAAAACCTACAAGTGGGACGTCGCGAACTACGAAGCGTCCGAAGCTGGTATCGCACAGGTCGAAGCTGACCTTGGCCCGATTGAAGTGGTCGTCGCGAATGCTGGCATCACCTGGGACGGTTTCTTTCACAAGATGAAGCCCGAACAGTGGCAGAAGGTGATCGACACAAACCTGACCGGTGTCTTCAACACCGTGCGCCCCGTTTGGCCGGGCATGCGCGAGCGTGGGTTTGGCCGCGTGATCGTGATCTCCTCGATCAATGGCCAGAAAGGCCAGGCTGGCCAGGTGAACTATGCCGCGACCAAGGCGGGCGATCTGGGGATTGTGAAGTCGCTGGCGCAGGAAGGTGCTGCGAAGGGCATTACCGCCAACGCAGTTTGCCCGGGCTATATCGGCACAGAAATGGTGCGCGCGATCCCGGAAGAGGTCTTGAACTCCAAGATCATCCCTCAAATCCCGGCGGGCCGTCTGGGTGAGCCGGAAGAGATTGCGCGCTGCGTATCCTTCCTTGCCTCGGACGATGCGGGCTTTATCAACGGCTCCACCATCTCGGCAAACGGTGCGCAATTCTTTGCGTAATTCTACGATCTGAAGTCTGGCCCGACATTTCGAGCCGATCGAAACCTTTCCTTATCAGAATCGCCTCAGGGTGACGGGAGGTAGGGAGAGGGACGTTTTTGATGAGGCCTGTTCGCTGTGACAGGCCTTTTCTTTTGCGCTTTGCGCGACTAGGCGGTCGACATGACCCGCTCAACCGCGACCTCGATTGGATTTGTGGCCGTCCTGCTTTGGGCGCTTTTGGCGCTGTTCACCGCCGGATCTGCGCCTGTGCCGCCGTTTCTTCTGAACGCGTTGACCTTTGCAATTGGCGGCGCCGTAGGTGTCGTTTGGGTGCTTTTGCGCGGGCGGTTGTCCACGCTGCGCGGCGTGAGTTGGCGCATTTATGCGTTCGGGACGGCCGGCCTGTTTGGGTATCACGCGCTCTACTTCTCTGCTCTGCGCCTTGCGCCACCCGCTGAGGCCGGTCTGATTGCCTATCTTTGGCCGCTGCTGATCGTGCTTTTCTCGGGGCTTCTGCCTGGAGAGCATTTGCGGCGCGGTCATATTATCGGAGCACTTATCTCATTTGTTGGGGCCGCTCTGATCGTCTTGCGCAATGGCGCAAGCTTCGACCCCGCCGCCACACCCGGACTCATTCTGGCGGCTCTCTGTGCGTTGACGTGGAGCACCTATTCCGTGGTGTCGCGCCGTATGGGCAACACCCCCACAGAAGTTGTGGCGGTGTTCTGCGTGCTTACCGCGCTGCTATCTGTGCCCGCCCATCTTGCCCTGGAGACAACAGTCTGGCCTGCGACGGGCTTTGGATGGTTGTCAGTATTGGCACTTGGTTTGGGGCCGGTCGGCCTGGCGTTTTATGTATGGGACATCGGCGTCAAGAAGGGCGACATCCAGGTCCTTGGGGTGGCAAGCTATGCCGCGCCCCTATTGTCTACCTTTGTGTTGATCGCCGCCGGGTTTGCGCAAGCGTCGTGGCAGCTTGTTGGCGCTGCAGTCCTCATCACCGTGGGCGCAGGGATTGCCGCTTGGGCCTCTCGCACCACTTAGTGCGATTGCGCACAGAATTAGCGCGAAACTTGCTATTTATGTGCGATCAATAACGCTTAGGTTCCATTTCAAACGGGCAATGCCCCTTTGTTGGAGATGAAACATGATTACTCAGATCAACGGTTTGCACCATGTCACGTCGCTCGCCAGTGGCGCTCAGTCAAACAACGATTTTTTCACCAAAACGCTCGGGCTGCGGCGGATCAAAAAGACCGTCAACTTTGACGCGCCGGACGTTTATCACCTCTACTACGGTGATGAGGCAGGCACGCCCGGCACGGTCATGACGTACTTCCCGTTCCCGAATGCGCGGCGCGGTCGGCCCGGCACCGGCGAGGTGGGCATAACGGGGTTTGCCGTGCCCAAGGGAAGCTTGGGGAATTGGAAAGACCGCCTAGCAACCTTTGACGTCAAGAACATAGAAGAGGAAACCGCGTTCGGGCAAAACCGCCTACGCTTTGACGGGCCGGACGGGGATGGGTTTGCCCTGATCGAAGTCGACCAAGATGATCGCACCCCGTGGACCAACAATGGCGTCGAGTCAGACGTGGCCATTCGCGGGTTTCACAGTGCCGACATGCGCTTGAAAGACGCCGGAGCCAGTGCGGAATTGCTGCGTTTCATGGGGTATGAGGAGATGGACAGACAGGACAATGTCACGCGTTTTCATGTGCCGGGCGGCAATGAGGCAAACGTGATCGACATCACGCAGGTGGACGCCCCCATGGCGGATCAAGGCGCTGGATCGGTTCACCACATCGCGTTTTCCGTCGATGATCGCGCCAAGCAGCTTGAAGTGCGCAAAGGGCTGATGGAAACGGGGTATCAGGTCACACCTGTGATCGACCGCGATTACTTCTACGCAATCTACTTCCGCACCCCGGGCGGCGTGTTGTTCGAAGTGGCAACCAATGAACCCGGTTTTGACCGCGATGAAGATACCGCGCATCTGGGTGAGGCGTTGAAACTGCCAACGCAGCACGAACATCTGCGCCGTGCGCTGGAAGACCGGTTGGAGCCGATCGTTGACTGAGTACATTCACGCCCACACCAAGGGTGCCGCAGGCGCGCCTTTGGTTTTCACCTTTCATGGCACTGGTGGCGATGAAACCCAGTTCCATGACTTGGCCAGCCAGTTGGTGCCGGGCGCGCATGTGGTGTCGCCGCGCGGAGAAGTGTCTGAGCACGGAATGGCGCGCTTTTTCCGTCGAACGGGCGAAGGCGTCTATGACATGGATGATCTTGCCCAGAGACGCGATGCGATGGCTGCGTTTCTGTCTGCCAAGGTCAAGGAAACTGGGGCTGAGCGCGTCATCGGATTGGGGTATTCGAACGGTGCCAACATTGCGACGGCGGTGGCTTTAACGCATCCGGGTGTTTTCACGGATGTGATCGCGATGCATCCGTTGATCCCCTGGGCCCCGGACCCGCAACCCGGTCTTGCGGACACACGGTGGCTGGTCACCGCCGGCGAACGTGACCCGATCTGTCCGGCTCCGATGACGCGCCAGTTGGTGAATTACCTTCAGGAACAGAAGGCGCAGGTATCTGAACATTGGCACCCGGGCGGTCACGAACTGGTTCAGTCGGAACTCACGGCAATCCAAGAGTTCCTAGCATAACTGGAAACGCCCCCGGAGCCATACGGTTCGGGGGCGCTTCTGAGAAGGCCGTCGGAAGATATCTGCGGCCTGTGATCCTCAACCACGCAGTGCGCGGAAGAAGCCGAGAATCATTTTGCCGCGTTCCTGGTGGGCTGCGCGGATGGCGTCGCGTTGACGGGTGTTGGATGCGATCATGATCATTTTACGTTCCTGACATTGGATTATTTCAACTATCCTGAATATGGGCATGTAATTTCATTACGACAAACGAGACTTTTCATTTCTTCAGTTAAGAATTACTTATGTGAAAATGACTGATCGTTTGCCCCCTCTCACCGCGCTTCGTGCCTTTGATGCTGCCGCGCGGCACATGTCATTTGCGCATGCTGCCGCGGAACTGAATGTGACCCCCGCCGCGCTTTCCTTTCAGATCAAGTCGCTTGAAGAGCACTTGGGCGCACCTGTTTTTCGTCGACTGAACCGCGCTGTCGAACTGACAGCAGAGGGCGAAGCGCTTAAAAACGGCGTGCAGGAAGGGTTCGAATTGTTAACCGCGGCTTGGCGGCTGGCACAGCGTCAGGCACAGTCAAACGTGCTGACCGTGACAGCAGGCCCCGCGTTCACAGCAAAAGTCTTGGCACCGCGTTTGTTCGGGTTTGCGCAGGCGCACCCTGATATCGACCTGAGGTTCTCGGCCACGCTGCGTCTTTTGGATTTTGCGCGTGACGATGTAGACGTTGCGATCCGGTTTGGATCGGGTGATGACGACGGCCTATATTCGCGCGTGTTGATGCGAGAATGGTTATCACCTGTGATGACACCCGACCTGGCACGCCGGTTCGACACGCCTGAAAAACTCTTGAAGGCACCGCTGATTTTTGACGACAGCATCGATTTCCTGCGTCTCAAGGCGGATTGGTCGAACTGGTTCAAAGCCAATGGCATTAAGGCAGGTACTATCAAAGGCGCGCATTTTTCGCAGGCGGATCACGCCGTGGATGCGGCGCTGACTGGCGGCGGCGTTGTGTTGGCGCGAAGCACATTGGCTGCGAGCGCGTTGATGGATGGGCAATTGGTGGCACCGTTTGAAACAGCACTGGCAATTGACGCACATTTTCGATTTGTTTGCCCAATCGGGTATGAGACTAAACCGCAAGTGATGCAGTTTTCAAACTGGCTGGACGATGAGATCGCTGCGCTCAAGGCGCATCTGCCTGAAAAGCGGCTGATCCATGTGGCCGACATATAAAAAAGCCCGGGAAACCCCGGGCCTGTTGAGTGGCGAAAGGCTAGGACAGCCTTTGGATCTCTTCCTTTAATCGGAGTTTCTGTTTTTTGAGCTCCGCAATGGTTAGACCGTCGACGCTTGGCGTGCGTTGGGCCTTTTCAACTTCTTCCGACAGGGTTTCGTGCTTCCGCTTCAGTTCCTGAAGATGTGAAGTCAAGCTCATAAGTTCCTCCTGTTGGTGAATAGGGTTTCAGTCGAGCACAGATTTTGCATTCTGTCACGCTGCACGCGCAAACATGGTTAATTTCGGCGGAACTTGCCGTGTTTATTTGCGCGCGCTTGATGGAAAAGGCAGCGCGGTCGCCGATCGCAGGACGGCGGAAACGGTTTGCGTGTACGAATCGGCGTCTTTTTCGTGGTGATCGCCGCGGTGCAGCACAAGTGCGGGATGAGCGACGAAAGCCGCGCGGCGTTCCTTGCGCCCGCGCAAAAGAAATAGCCTGGCATCGCGTTGTGCACGTGGCTGGACGGGCCATAGCTCCAGCGCGCCCAACGATGCAAAAAACGCGCTCATCAATTCCGGCAAGCGTTCAATTCGCTGGATGAATGTCGCAGTGCCACCGGGCACCAGACGCTTGGAGGCGACCTTGACCCACTTGCTGAGTGGTAGATGCCCTGAGCGTGCAAAGGCGCGATCTGGATCATTGGGGGCTGAGGCGCGGACATCTTCGAAATACGGCGGGTTCGCGATCACGTGGTCATAGCGCTGCATCTTTACTGGCTTGGGCAGCGCCGTCAGGTCCGCGCAATGGATCGTACCGTTGATGCTGTTTGCATCCAGATTGCGTTGTGCGAGGTCAGCGTAGGCAGGCATCATTTCGACGCCAGTTGCCTGTATTCCCGGGACCCGGACACCGAGACAGGTCAATGCGGCTCCCGCCCCGCAGCCCAATTCCAAAACGGAGTGACCGGAGCGCGCCGGTACGGTTGCTGCCAAAAGAACGGGATCAGCCCCAGCGCGATAACCGTCTTTGGGTTGCCACAACTGAACGGCCCCGCCCAGGAAATCGTCCCGGGTCAATTCGCCCGCCTCGAAAGGCTTATCCCTCAAATTTGACACCATAGTCGCGCAGAACCTTGCGTGCCTGGTCAAGCTCGTCGCTGCGCACCATCAATCGGCGGGGCAATATGCCAATGGAGCCTTCTAGGATGCTCATGTTTACGTCCAATTCAAAGCTGTCTATACCCTCGTCCTCAAGAACGGCTCGGGCGAGTGGTATCAAGGTGATGTCGTTGGTACGCAAAAGCTCTTCCATGACCATGATGTAAGAAGACGCAGGCCGCTTTGTCGAGCCTTCCTAAAGGAATGGTGATGAGTTTGGACACATCCCGCCAGAAACCGCACGACCAATTGGCGGCCGTGCTGGCCGACGACATGGCAGAGGTCAATACACTGATCCGAACGCGCATGGCATCAGAGCACGCGCCACGTATCCCCGAAGTGACAGCGCATCTGGTTGAGGCCGGGGGCAAACGGTTGCGCCCGATGCTGACTTTGGCTGCGGCGCGCATGTGCGGATATGCTGGAAGTGACCATGTTAAACTCGCAGCAACGGTTGAGTTTATTCACACTGCGACACTGCTGCATGACGATGTGGTGGACGAAAGCCAAAAGCGCCGGGGCCGACCGACGGCGAACCTTTTGTGGGACAACAAGTCGAGCGTGTTGGTTGGGGATTACCTGTTTGCGCGGTCTTTCCAGTTGATGGTCGAAACCGGCAGCTTACGGGTGCTTGATATCTTGTCGAACGCGGCGGCCACCATTGCCGAAGGTGAGGTGCTTCAACTGACGGCGGCGCAGGATTTGCAGACAACCGAAGAGATCTACCTGCAAGTCGTGCGTGGCAAAACCGCAGCGCTGTTCTCTGCCGCCACCGAAGTAGGTGGCGTGATCGCGCAGATGGACGAGGCGCAGGTGCAGGCCTTGTATGCCTACGGCGATGCTTTGGGCATCGCATTCCAGATTGTTGATGATCTGCTCGACTATTGGGGTTCCGATGCAACGGGCAAAAACGTTGGCGATGATTTTCGAGAACGCAAGCTGACGTTGCCCGTTATCAAGGCCGTCGCACAGGCAGATCCAGACGAACGGGACTTTTGGAAACGAACCATCGAGAAGGGTCAGCAAACCGATGGCGATCTTGAGTACGCCATTGAATTACTTAACAAATACGGCACGCTTGAGGCCACGCGCAACGAAGCGAATGACTGGATCGCCAAGGCACGCGCAGCGCTCGCGACTCTGCCCACGCATCCCATCCGTGATATGTTGGATGATCTGGCGGATTACGTCGTGGCACGCGTTAACTAAGTGACCCAGCGTCAACACCCACAACAGGGTAACAGACTGTTTCGCATTTCGCGGTTGTCGGAAGCCTCGAATTTTAGGTAAATCCTGCGTACCGGTGTGGGGCCGTAACGTAGATCCGTGATTGAGTGACCACCCAAACCGCCCAACCCCAACACCGCTTTGTACACGTGCCGAATACGAATGGCGCTAGAGCCGAAGTGCGTCAGTTTCTGTTAGCGCTGACGGCACTTGCATTTGTACTATCGACATTGGGCACACGCGTCGGCGGGCCTACGGCGTTTGCGGCGGATATCGTTCTTGTGATGTGCGGAGCGTGGACGGCAAATCAGCTAATTCGCGGCTGGGACATCTTTCGCATCCAAGTTGGCGTCGTTTTACAGGCATATTTTGTCGGGCTGCTTGCGTCTGCGTTGGTCTTGTTTGCGGTTGGCTGGTTGCTGTTCCTTCCAAGCGAGTTCGAAAACCTCGGACGATCAATGCTGGCAGCCGGTACATTCACGTTGAACCTAGAACTTGCGCTGCTGCCACGTGCAGACGAATTGCGATTTGACGGCATCTTGGATCACCTTTGGGTCATTTCTTTGATTGGTCAGTGCTGTGCCATTCTGGCCGCCGTCTACTGGCTGCTGCGTAAAAATATTCTGCAGCTTCTGACCGTTCTTGGCATTTTGGCCATTCTGTCGCTGTCGGTTTCGACGTCGAATGACCCGATCGTTCAATTGCTGCCGATTGGCGGTCTCTGGGCGTTTCTGTTCGGTGCAATCCCGTTTTTTGTATCTAATCGATATCCGGTGCTTCGTTACGCGCTGCTGCTGGGCATCGCCAATCTTGTGACCGCGGTGACATGGGCGGTGCTGGCCGGTGACACCCTGTTTGCGCGGGCGTTCTTTGGTCTGGCCTTTGCGTTTTTGTATCTTAGCAGCCGCGCGCAAAATGCCCCTGCGCGCGACACACACCGTCGTCGCAGCAGTTTCGCGCTGGCGCTGCACATGTTCCTGTGGGCTGTTCCACTCGTGCACTTGACGACAGCGCTGGACATCCTGTCGCCGACCACCCCCAGTTATACGTCTTTGATGGTGCCGTGCCTGCTTCTTGCGCTGATCTCATGGTCCCTTTGGCAAAAAGTGCAAACGCGCTTGTCCCTGAACCACATCGCTCCGACACTGGTGATCGCAGTTTTACTCCTTGGCAATGGTGTCATCCAGCTGGCCGGTCAGAACCCACAGTGGCGCTTTCCGCAATCTGCCGATGCTTATCTCGACGCGATTGAGCATCGTCAGGAACCATCGGCTTGCGATGCCATGCCGTCGGGCCCGCTTGCCGGTCTTCCCGTTTGTCAGATCGGTGTCGCCGGGGCGCCAACGGTGTTAGTCTGGGGCGATCATCAACTGACGGCCATGCGCGCCGGTTACGAAGAGGCCGCGCGGCGGGCCGAAGTTTCTGCTTTGTTTGTCGCCTTGCCGAATTGCATTCCGTTGGATGGTCTGCAGACCCGGTTGTCGGATGCACGATCCCAAACGGGCCGCGACTGTGATCAGCACGCGGCTCAAGTGATGCAGGCGATGCCGCATCTGCCCAGCTTGCGCCACGTGGCGCTGGTGGCTGATTGGATGTTTTATTCAGGCGCTCAACTTGGACCGATGGACAAGCGCGCGCCTATCCGGATTGCGCCGCTGGATGGCTCGCCGATCAACACGGATCGGCAGTTGGATTACATTTCACAGGCCGTCGACGATATGTCCGAAACGCTGTCTGGCCAGGGTTTGCGGCTGTCCGTTTTGCGTCAGGTCCCAGTACAAGCGCAATTCGACGCCGAGATTGCGGCACGGGCGGCAACACCCGGCAGTTTTTTGTACGACGCGATGCCGGCATTGCAGACCACACGCGCAAGGTCGATAAGTTCGCAATTGCATCGAGACGTTGACACTTTGTTCCGCAATCGGGCGGCGACAGGAACGCTGAGCTATGTTGATACATGGCCAACGTTCTGTTCTTCGCAAACTTGCGACGTGCGCGGCGGCTTGTCGACGGACTATGCTGACCCGACGCGTCTGACACGCAGTGGTGCATTGGCTTTGGCACCAGTGTTGGAGGAAGACCTCAAACGGGCCAAAACGCACAGTGCCCTTCGGCTCGGTATCAACGGGTAGCGATCAGGCCGCTTCGACTGACATCAGCTCCTTCCACCGGTGACAGGCGACATCGTGTCCTGTGCCATCGGTTTCAAGCTTTGGCTCAACCTGCTTGCAGTGATCAACGGCAAACGGGCAGCGCGTGTGGAACTTGCAACCAGATGGCTGGTTTGTTGGGCTTGGAATCTCGCCGGTCAGTTTCTGCGCCTTGCCGCGATCATCCGGATCAAGCGACGGGATCGCAGAGAAGAGCGCCTTTGTGTACGGGTGGCGCGGCGCGCTAAAAAGCTGGCGCGTTTTCGCGGTTTCCACCAAGCGACCCAAATACATCACCGCAACGTGGTCACAGGTATGGGCAACCACGGACAGGTCATGACTGATGAACATGAAGGTCAGGCCCATGTCGGCCTGGATGGCCTTGAGCAGGTTAAGCACGTCCGCCTGAATTGATACGTCGAGCGCAGCCACGCTTTCGTCAGCCACGATGAATTTGGGTGCCGACACCAGAGCACGTGCAATCGAGATGCGCTGCCTTTGCCCGCCAGAGAATGCATGCGGGAAGCGGCGGAGGTGTTCGAGGTTCAACCGGCACTTCGCAGCAATTTCCCGGACACGCGCATCGGTTTCCTGACGGTTCTTGGTGAGGCCCATAACCTCGAGCGGTTCGGCGATGATGTCACGCACGGTCATGCGCGGGCTGAGTGCAGCGTAGGGGTCTTGGAAAATCAGCTGCGCCCGTTTGCGGTAGTCTTTGAGCTGTTCGGTCGTGATGTTTTCGAGGTCGTAGTCAACTTCACCGTCGCTGTAGTGCGCACCGCCGTCGGTGATCGGTGCCGCCTTCAGAAGTGCACGGCCCAGCGTTGTCTTGCCCGAACCGCTTTCGCCCACAAGCCCAAAGAACGAGCCTTTCTCGATATCCAGCGACACGTTGTCGACGGCTTTGAGCACCTTTTTGTTGAAAATGCTGCCACCGATTGGAAACCCGACAGACAAGCCATTGGCGCGGATCAGAACGTCGCTCATGCGGCATCTCCATCATAGAGGTGGCAGGCCACCTGGTGGTTGGACGAGACGGTTTTTTCATGCGGTTCTGACCGGCTGCACACGTCACCGACCACCTGCCCGCAGCGGGTGTGGAACACGCATCCCGATGGTCGTTCAAGTGGCGACGGGATGTCGCCGGGAACGGGGGTCAGCGGTGCCTCCAGATCATCAAGCTTGGGCAATGCAGAGATCAAACCTTGCGTATAAGGGTGTTTCGGGTCGCGGATCACGTCGCGCACCGGTCCTTCTTCGATCATGCGCCCGAGGTACATGACGTTCACTTTATCAGCCGTTTGCGCCACAACGCCGAGGTCGTGGGTGATAAAGACGATACCCATCTCAAACTCGTCGACGAGGTCTTTCATAAGATCGATCACCTGCGCCTGAATGGTAACGTCAAGCGCTGTTGTCGGTTCGTCAGCGATCAGCAGTTTCGGCTGGGTCGACAGGGCCATGGCGATCATCGCGCGTTGCCGCATGCCGCCAGAGAGTTCGAACGCATATTGGTCAAAGCGTTTCGACGCGTCTGAGATACCGACGCGATCCAGCATTTCGACCGATACGGTTTTCGCCTGCTGCTTAGTGTAGTCCCCGTGCAGTTGAAGCTGCTCCACCATCTGCTTGCCGATGGTAATTGCGGGCGCAAAGCTGGCCATCGGTTCCTGAAAAATCATCGACACGGCCCCACCGCGAACGATGTTCAAATCGCGCGGAGTTTTGAGCGAGAGCACATCCACGGGGCCGGTTTCTGTGTGCAGCGTGATTTTACTTTCCGGAGTGTAGACCGCATTTTTGGCATTGAGGTGCATGAGCGACTTGGCTGTCACGGACTTGCCAGATCCGCTTTCGCCCACAAGTCCCATCACCTCGCCCTTGTTCAGCGAAAAGCTGACGTTGTCGACAGCCGTGATCAGCCCCTCGTCTGTGCGGAACTTCAGCGTGAGGTTTTCAACTTCGATCAGCGCGGTCATTTGTTGTTATCCGAATAGGGGTCTGCCGCGTCGCGCAAGCCGTCGCCGACAAAGACAAAGGCCATCACCAGCGCGATGAAAAAGATCACCGGGATGAAGTACCATTGGTAGTTTAGCAGCACGTCGGCGCTGGTCACGTTTTGCAGCATAACGCCAAGGCTGTTCACCGGATCTTTGAGCCCCAGGCCAATGAAGGACAGCGCGGTTTCTGACAGAACCATGTAAGGGAACGAGATCACCAGATCGACGATGATGTAGCTGGTGAAGCTTGGCAGCAAGTGACGCCGGATGACATGGCCCGACGACGCGCCGCAAAGCTGTGCTGCAAGTACGTATTCCTGATTGCGTTCGGTCAGCAGGTGCGTGCGCACCCGTCTTGCAAGTGTGGGCCAGCCGATCAGTCCCAGGATCAAGGATATGTAGAAAAACCGTTGTTCCGCCGTCATCTCAGGCGGCATAAACGCCGCGACCGCCATAAAGAGCGGGATGGCGGGAACCGTTCGGACGGCATCGGTGATCATCTGCAAGATACTGTCGATCCACCCGCCGTAATAGCCGGATATCCCCCCGATCACGAGCGCCAGAACAAAGGCGATGAAGACCCCGATTGTCCCAACTTGCAGCGATGTCCAAATCGCGTGGAACGTGCGTGAAAAGATGTCTTTGCCGCTGGCGTCAGTACCAAAGACATGCACGAACCCTTCTTGTGTTCCAAAAAGGTGCGTGTCCATCGGGATGAAGCCAAAAAGCTTGTATTCCCAACCTTCGACGAAGAAGTAAACGTAGTTTCGCTGGTCTTCGTTGATTGTTGTCACCCAGCGGAAATTGGTCGCAAGTGAGCGTTCTCGTTCGACCCCGTGGACGAAAGGCCGGATCGAACAGCCATTCCCATCACAGAACATCGGGACCTGCGGCGCACCGTTCAGATAGTCGTCATTCTTGCCTGCGATGGTTGGATCATAGGGCGACAGGAACGGTGCAAAGATCCCGGACAGGATCAGGAACACCAGCACGGCTGCCGCGATCATTGCAGAGCGTTGCTTTTTGAAGCGTGCCCAGATCAGCTGACCTTGGGAGGCTGTGAAATATGCCTCTTTTGATCGGCGCTCCACCGCGTCTTCGGTCTCGACAATCGAAACGGTCGGCCCGGTGGTTTCGGCGAGGTTGGGTTTTAGAGGATCAGGAGCGTCAGTCATGGCCTTACCTCACAATGCTTTTGCGCACGCGGGGGTCGAGGACCGCCAGCATCACGTCCGTCAGGAAATTGAGCGTCACAATTGACGCCGTCAAAAGGAAGATGATCGCACCAGCCAATTGTTGATCGTTCGAGCGCGCAAGGGCTTCGATAAGCAGAGACCCCGCATCCGTCAGAACAAGGATCAGCGCGACAATCGGCAATTCGTTGAAGATGCGGTTCAGGTCAAAACCAAGGCTGTTCACAATCGGGCCCAGCGCGTGGCGCGCCGGGTAGTTCCACAAAAGCTTGCGCCCATGCACACCCCGCGCTGCGGCAGCGGTGACGTAAAGCTTGCCAATCTCGTCCGACATCAACGCACGCACAGTTTGCAGAGCAAAGGCAGTGGCTGACCAACCTAGGATAAAGATCGGGAGCCAGGCGTTACTGAGCAAATCGAGGAACCGGTCGAAGCTCCACGGAGCGTCTCGATACTCGGCCGAGAACAAGCCGGTCATCGTGTCGCCGAAATAGACCGTTGAGAACAACATGATCATCAGCGCCAACAGGAAGTTGGGCATGGCAAGACCAAGGTAGCTGAAG
>CAZCOX010000057.1:0-15641 GCA_964500115.1 uncultured Rhodobacterales bacterium | reverse complement strand
GCGAAACGGTGTTGTAAATGCAAATCACTCGCAACAAAGTAAGTACTTGCGAACGATTCTCAAGTGAAGCGCTCAATTTCTTTGCGATTTGCCTGACGCAAATGAAAACGGCGCCCCGGTTGGGAGCGCCGTGTCTTTGTAAAAGAAGGCGGTTGCTTACTTCTGGTCGGCACGCTTGAACGCGCCTTGAACCACGCGGTCCATGACCATGGCGAGGAAAAGGATGGCAAAGCCACCCAGCAGACCCGGACCCTTGGCCGCAAACTGAAGCGCTTCGAGGATTTCCTGACCCAGACCACCGCCACCAATCAGCGAGATAATCACAACCATCGACAGGCACATGAGGATCGTCTGGTTCACACCGGCCATGATCGACGGCAAGGCGAGTGGGATTTCCACATCCTTGAGCAACTGCCATTTGGATGCGCCAAAGGCGACCGCCGCTTCCTTGATGCTGTCCGGGACCCCTTTCATGCCGAGCGCTGTCAGGCGGATTACCGGCGGCATGCCAAAGATGATCGTCGCCAAAATGCCCGGCGGGTTACCCGTGCCAAAGAAGGCGATGATCGGGATCAGATAGACGAAGGCCGGCAGCGTTTGCATGAGGTCAAGCACAGGCTCGGCCATGCGATACGCCCGTTGAGATTTGCCGAACCAAATGCCAAGCGGAATGCCGATCACCACACACAAAAGCACGGCGGCACCCACAAGGGCGACGGTTTCCATCGCCAACGCCCAGTAGCCCAGCAACGCGGTGTAGGCCATCGCGGCAACCGTGAAGATCGCAACGCGGGGGCCAGCTGCACGATATGCGGTGACCGCGATCACTAGCATGACCACGGGCCACGGCGATCCGTTCAGCGCCAGGGTCAGACCATCGAGAACCGTGCGCACACCCAGTACGATGCCGTCAAAAACGTCACCCCCAGCGGTGGCCGCCGCGTCGATGCGCGCCTCCATCCACGACGCGACCGCACCGAACAGGGTTCCGCCCCCTTCGCCCAGCACCATTTCCGAGACTTGTCGTTCGGGGAACTCATCGAGCAGAGACAAGGAGTTGTTGATCGTGAACTTGTAGATGATCAACGGCGCAATCGCCGCTGTCAGAACACAGCCCAGAATTATGTTGTTGCGCGATTGGCCGCTTTCGACACTGTCGGGGTCGATCCGCCAGCGCGAATACTGACGTTCATAGGCGATGTTTGCGTAGACGCCCTGTGCCAGTTTGAAAATGGCCAGCAGGACCAGACCGGTCAGCAAGATGCCAACACCTTCGGCCTGTGCCAGTTCGGCGCGTTCGAGGTTCTGGTCAATCGCGCGCTGCATGTTGCCAGCCAGCGTTTCGAACCGTTGGCGCGTGGCCTCGTCGGCGGCGGCTGCTGCTTGATCCAAACGCTCTTGCATGCGGACCTGTTGCTGCGCCGCCCGGTCAAGAAACTCGGCGCCAAGATTGCCCCATAGCCCACGGCCGATTTGCACCCAAGCGATGATTTCAAGGATCAGAAACGCCCAGAACATGCCCCAGATCGCCCGGGACGACGCCCAGACCGGCCCAAGTATTGCGGCCCACATGTTGAATGTCTTTGGAATAAACCCGGTCGCGTCGTGGATCTTGTGAAATGCGCCGACATAGTAGTCGCCATTGGGACCGGCAAATTCCTTGATCGAACTGTCCAGCGCTTCGCGGTCTACCTCGATATCCGAGGCGGCTGTGACCTTTAGTTCTGTGGTTGCGTCACTCATCTTTGCCCCCTTGGATGCCGCGCAGCAGACGTGGTTTGGTAACGATGCCGACATCGGCGTCGCCGCTGGTGATGACGACCGGTTGCTCTGTTCCGACGGCCAGATCGATCAACTGATCCAGATCGGCTTTCTCGTCAGCCCGTGGCGCGCCATCGAGCGAGCCTTTGAAGCTGTCCATCGGTTCCATGATGGAATGCGCTTTGACGAGCTTGAGCTTGGAGATGCCCTGCACAAATTCGCGGACGTAGTCGTCTGCGGGGTTCATCACGATATCTTCGGGTGTGCCAATCTGAACAATCACACCGTCTTTCATAATCGCAATGCGATGACCGATCCGGATAGCTTCATCAAGGTCGTGGGTGATGAAGAGCGTTGTTTTCTTAAGCTGCGCCACAAGCGCCTTGAACTGATCCTGCAATTGCAAACGGATCAACGGATCAAGCGCCGAGAACGGTTCGTCCATCAAAAGGATATCAGGGTCAGACGCGAGGGCACGCGCGATACCGACACGCTGCTGCATCCCACCTGATAATTCGCGCGGAAGGCGGTCTTCGTAGCCGGTGAGGTTTACCAGTCCAAGCGCGTGATCAGACACCGCCCAGCGTTTGGATTTTGAGACTTTCCGGATTTCCAGAGGATAGGCCACGTTGTCCCGCACCGAGCGGTGCGGCAGCAATGCCATGTGCTGAAAGACCATGCCGATCTTTTGTGCCCGCACCTGACGCAGGTCTTTGGCTGACATGGAGGACACGTCTTGGCCCAGTATTTCGATCTTGCCCGCCGTGGGTTCGATCAACCGGTTCACATGTCGCACAAGTGTGGATTTGCCAGAGCCGGACAGGCCCATGATGCAGAAGATCTCACCCTGCGAGACTTCAAAACTGGCATCCTGGACACCCACAACACAGCTGAACTGTTCAAGAACCTCAGGCTTGGTCAGGCCTTTGTCGAGGACGGCCTTCATGGCCTCGTCGCTGTGTTCTCCGAAGATTTTCCAGACATTTTCCAGTTTGACGACTGGTTCTTCCATGCGCCCCTCCTTCTTCAATTCTTGCGGGGGTCAAGATGACGTTTCCGTCAGCGGATATGAAAAGGGCCGCTGCAGTGTTGCGGCGGCCCTGATGTTAAGGTTGGCTTAGTTTGTCAGCCATTGAATGACGGTGTCTTCGTTTGCCGCCACCCATTCTTGTGCAAAGTCCGCGGCTTCCTGGCCGTCAAGAGCAAGCGCCTTGCCCATCGCGCTAAGCGAGTTTGCATCCATCTGGTAGTTCTGGAAGAGCGATGCAACCTCCGGATAGGTTTCCTCAAGCTCCTTTGCGTAGTGCAGGTGCAGCGTCGCGCCGTTCCACGCAGTCGAGGCTTCGGATTTTTCCAGCCAATCCGGGTCATCCGTCGGCTGCACAATGTTCCATGTCGCAGGATCATGCGGAGGCTCTTCGAGCTTTTGCAGGTCCTGCGTCACGAAGATGTAGTGCGGGCTATAGCAGAAGCCGACCCATGGCTCGCCTGCGGATGCCGCGTTGGCGAGGTTCGCATAGGCAATGGTTTCCTCATATTCGGTCAGTTCGAACAGCTGGTCATAGCCGTAGGACTTTGCCCGGATCTTTTCGATCACAGTCGAAGCCCAGCCCGGTGCACCAACCCAAAGTTCGGGTGTGCCGTTGCCATCGGTGTCGAAGATCGCGATCTTGTCGGGATCAGTCAGGTCGTCGATGGACTTGATGTCGTATTTGTCCGCTATCTCCTGTGGAACGCACATGCCTTGCTCGGCCTGAACCGGGTTTTCATTCATCACGACTGTGCCTTTATCGACAACATACGTGTCGTGCAGGTTCTGCTGGTTGGGCATCCACACTTCGGGGTGCACCTGCATGGAGCCGCTGTCCATCGCTTCGAACACGATCGGGTTGGTGCCGTTCTGAAGCTCAACTTCAAGGCCTAGGTTGTCTTCGATCACCACCTTCAGGATGTTCGCTGTTGCATTCACGGATGCCCAGTTTGGAACACCGATTACGATATCCTGAGCGAACGCCGAGGATGTCGCACCCAATGTCAACAATGCTGAGGTCAGCAATGCGCGGGTTGTTGTCTTCTTCATGTCAAATCGTCTCCCTGTTGATTTGCGTTTGTTTTGTTGTGCCAGATGGTTTGCTGCTGGCTGTCTTTTTCGAAATCCAGCATTGGCACGCCAGACCCCAAAAATCTTACTCGTGGCTTTGTCGGAACGTCCAGTGCGTCACGCGATTCAAAAAATATTGAAACGAGCGTTCCGATATTATGGAACTTAGCAACCGTATTTTTTCGGATATTGCGCCAAGTTTCACCAAGACTGCTGCATTATCGGTCAGTTTTATTTCCGATCTGCCCCGACGGATACCAACCGGTGGAATCGCGCCCGCGTGAAAGTTGGAGGGGTGGCCCGTCACGCCGCACCTTTCTGCAGCGACTGGCGCGTCACAAACGCGAGGATCTCTGCGATGTGCTGACAGTCCTCAAGGCTGAAGGTCAGCGGGATACGCAGATCAACAAGCCCCGTCAGGATTGTGTCGGTGCTGGGCAGGTCCTGCGATGGAATGTACCGCCAGCTTTGGTGGCGGGATGTGAAACCGGTTGGGCTGTCTGCACCAAACCACTTGAGCTCTACCCCCAATGCCTTGGCTGCATCGACCAACTGCACCATCGTCTGCATGTCAGCGGAGGGCACAAGGAACTGGAAAGACGAGCCGACATAGCGTTCTTCCTTGGGCCGGACCGGCACGTAAACACCCGGGACATCACGCAAGTGATCTGCGATCAGATCGTGCCGCGCGTTCCAGCGGTCGATATTGGTTTCAAGCGCCTGCAACTGCGGCAGCAGGATCGACGCACGCAGGTTATCCATGCGGCCTGACATGTTGGGCGTGTCGAGACGAATGTCTTCGAACACCTCTTTCGGCGGGGCCGCACCATGGCGTTCGTAGAGCATATACGACCCGGACAAAATGATCGCGCGGGCCATGATTTCAGGGTCATCGGTGGTCAGAAAACCGCCTTCACCGGAATTTAGATGCTTGTAGGTTTGGGTCGAAAAACAGCCCGCGATGCCAAAGCTGCCGGACTTCTTGCCATTCCACGTGGCACCCATGGTGTGCGCGCAATCCTCGATCAGAGGAATATCGTAGTGATCAAGGAGTTCGACCAAAGCCTCCATATCGCAAAGGTGGCCGCGCATGTTCGAGAGCAGCAACACGCTTGGTTCGGTCGCTTTGATCTTGGCTTCGAGGTCTTTCAGATCAAGCACAAGGTCTGGCGTGATCTCTACCAGAACCGACTGCGCGCCGACGGCCGCTACAGCGCCCGGAACAGGGGCCAGCGTGAACCCATTGGTCAAAACGCGGTCGCCCGGACCGATACCAAGGGCACGCAACGCTGTGGCCATGGCATAGCCACCTGACGTGCACGCCAGACAGTATTTGGTGCCCTGATAGGCGGCATAGGCAGCCTCAAGCGCGGCAACCGCGCCATTGTCACCATCAACCGTATTGTAGCGGTGCAAACGGCCGCTGCGCATCACATCAACGGCGGCGGCAATCGCCTCTTCCGGGATCGCTTCTTGCTGTGTGAAATTGCCTGTGAACTTTTGCATTTGTTTTACTCCGCCCCTTCATTTGACCCGTGCTACAAACCGGCCGAACCCCGAATTTGTGCGTCCCCAGATCGCACCGTGACAAAGATCTCAGGCGAGTCAAATCTCATTTCGTTGTGCCGGTTGCTGAACCCGATTTGGGGCGGGTGCCAAGAAAATTTGTGTTGACATGTTTAGTCGTTGACGATCTCAGCCAACTGCGCGGCAGCCGAAAGCAAGGGGTCGAGGTGTTCTTCCAAGGTCGCCACGGATTGGCGCTGATCCGGCGCATGAATGGATAGCGTCGTCAGCAAACGATGCTGAGAGTCGCGGATCGGAACCGCAATCGCAGACATGCCATCCATGAATTCCTGATCGTCGGTTGCAAAACCACGTTCGCGGGTGATGGCCAATTCGGCGCGCAGCGCTTCGTGATCAACAATCGTGCGCTCTGTCCGCTTTTCCAGGTCCAAAGAGGCAAGAAGGCGGGACAGTTTGTCGGATCGCAGCGAGGACAAGTACATTTTGCCGCTGGCCGTACAGTGGAATGGCACCTGCGTGCCAACCGGGAGCTGAATGCGCAGCGGCCAATGGGTTTCAACGCGGTCGAGGTAGACCATGTTGAAGCGGCTGGGGGCTGCAAGATTGCAAGTCTCGCCCACCTCCTCGGCCAAGGACCGCATGATCGCCAGCCGTTCTGTGCGCATGCGTTGTGTCGAAAGCGTGTTGGCGGCTAACCTGCGCAGCCGTTTGCCCGGACCGTAGGATTTCCCGTCAACATCCCGTTGCAGAAACCCTTCGGCCTCTGCCGTGGCAAGCAACCGGTGCATCGTGGGTTTCGGCAACCCAATGGCGTCTGCAAGCGCTGCCGCCGATACGGGCGTTCCGGCTTTGGCGACTTCCTCACACAAGTGAAGAAGCCGCAGGTTTGTCGGAATTTGCCCTTTGTGATCATCGGGCATGGGTGTCGTCCTTACCGATCTGGAAGCAGCATCAATGCCAGCTCAGGTGTCATCGCAACGATGAACCAAACCGAGATCAACGCAACCAAATACGGCACCGTGTACCGCAACAAGCGGAAGTAAGGCACACCGGTGACCCCCGATGCCACATAAAGGTTCAAACCGTAGGGTGGCGTGATGAAGCCAATCGACGCGCCAACCAGGAAGATCACCGAAAAGTGGATCGGATCAACACCGACGCTGGCGGCAATTGGAGCCAGGATCGGTGCGAGGATGATCGTCACTGGCAGCGACTCGAGGATCATGCCCGAGAAGAACACGATGACCATCGCGGTCAGAAGCACCGGGTAGTAGCCCCCCATCGACGTCACGAAGTCGCCAATTACAGCCTGAGCACCGAGCAGCGACAGGATTTGCTGCATCACAACCGACACCGCGATCAACGGGGCGAGGATACCTGTGATTTCAGCAGAGCGTGTCACAACGCTTGGGATTTGCGGGATCGTGAAACCTTCGACGACCAGCATGGACAGGTAAGATTTCTCGGACCAGTCCTTGTTCTGATCCATATTGAACATCTTGCTAACCGCCCAGCTGCCAAGGCCCGCGAACAGACAGAACCCAACAGTCACGCCCGCCGCTTCGGTTGGCGAGAACTTACCGGTGTAGATGCCCCAAAGGACGAGGCCGATAGCAAAGAAGCCAAGCCACGCGCCAAAAGCGGTTTTCAGAACCCGGTTCAGTTGCAGCGGGATCAGGTAACCCCAGCCATTGAGCTTACAGATGATCCAGCAGGCCAGCTGCATGCCAACAACCATCAGCGTACCGGGCAGGATACCCGCAACGAAAAGGTCGGAGATCGGCAGGTTCATCAAGAAGCCGTAGACGATGAAGATGATCGACGGCGGGATGATGATCCCGACAGTACCACCCGCCGCAGCAGTGGCCGCAGAGAAGCGTTCGTCGTATCCGCCTTTGACCATTTCCGGGTGCAGCATAGAGCCGATGGTTGCCGTCGTCGCGGAGTTTGATCCCGAGATCGCAGCGAAGAGACCGCAGGCGCCGAGCGACGCCATCGCAAGGCCGCCACGCAGCCAGCCAAGGCACGCATAAGCAAAGTCTGACAGACGTCGCGCGATACCGGACTTGTTGATCAAGTCACCGGTTAGGATGAAGAGCGGCATCGCCAGCAGGGCAAAGCCCTTGTTGAAAACGTTGAGAAGTTCGGCGCCCATGTTGTCGAGCGTCAACCCCAACACGAAAGAACAGCCGATGACCCAATAGGCGATCACCAGAAAAACCGGCACACCCAGCATGAAAAAGAAGGTGACCCCCAAAGAGATCAGCGTGACAAGAGTTCCGTCAGTCATCAGACATCTCCCCCGATCACGGCCTGCTTGATCAGCGGCTCACCCAGACGCCAGTTTTCGACGTCATCCATGATGTTCTGGATCGCCCGGCCCGCCATCAGCACAGCCGCAACCGGCGCAGTAATCAGGAACCACCAGAGCATGGTGTTGTCTGTGCCAAGCACGATCGCAAAGTTCGACGCGGACAAGGCTGTCTGGCGTGCAGTTGTCACAAAGAGGATCCACGCGAAGCCGAACCACAAAATACCATCAAGCCAGAGGCACAGGTACTGGCCCCGGCGCGGCATCTTTGTGCGGAATTCGGAAAAGCTCAGGTGCGTGCGCTTGCGGATGTTATACGACGCGCCGTACCAGGCCATGACCATAAACAGCAGCGGTGGGATTGTTGTCGACCACGGCTTTTGGCTGGAAAAGACAAAGCGGTCCACCACGCCCCAGAAGATGATAAAGGCAATGGCAAGGTAGCTGCCGACCATAATGGCCTTTTCAAGATTCTGTTCGATAAACGGGGCCGCGCGGTAGATGCGGGCGACGATGTATCCGCCGATCAACAGCGTGATTAATCCGATCACCCATGTCGCATCACTGCGCAGGGCATTGCGAATCTCGAAACTGTCCATTGTCATGAGCGCTGCAAATATCGCGCCGATATCCGACACCATGTCGGTCCCTCCTCCCAAATGTGCTGTCCTCGGGCCGGTTCTTGCGACCTTCTTGAGACAAAATAGCCGGCCTCAAGCTTGAGGCCGGCCACGACTTATTGCAATCGCAATTAGCCTCTCCACCAGCGGCGGGGCTCAACATTCTCCGCCAGAGTGTGTGGGTTGTTGCGGACTTCTGTGTAAATATCCTGGTAGGTGTCAATGCCACCGGCCCAGCCATTGATCCGCTCACGCCACTGCTCCCAAAGCTGGGGCTGATACTCGGGCGAGCACATTTCTTCGGCTTTCTTGATTTCTGCATCCGACAAGGCCGCCACGCGCACGTTGTTCTGCGCAAAGATGGTGTCAGGGCCCTGATGCGGGTGCGAGAAGCCAACTGTGTTGACCAACGCAGCTTCATTCGCCGCCTGCACGTGTACCTGTGTCAGGTAGGACGATTCCATCACAGCATCCTGCAATTCACCACCCAGACCATCAAATGTCTCGGCGCGCATTGCTGTGTGCTCGGTACCGCAGAAGAAGCGTAGGTCGACACACTGGCTAACCACTGGCGACATGTTCGCGTAGGCCACAGCGGACGCCCAGGTTTCCGCGCCGTCAATCAGACCCTGCTTAAGACCGTCGAGCGTTTCTTCCCAGGCAACCGGAACCGGGTTCAGGTTCAGAGCGTTCATCGCGATCCGGCCAAGCTGTGTACCCGTCACACGGTTTTTGGTGCCGGCCAGCTGATCAATGGACGTCACCGTTTCCTTGTCCTCCCAGGACAGGCCCAGCTGGATGCCACGCAGCTCAGCATGCGTAAAGAGGAACTTCAGGCCGTGACGCTTTTCGAACGGATCCCGCAGGATGCGCTGCGATTCGGGCGAATAGAAGAAGTAGTATTGGTCTGCACGGCTACGGAACATATACGCGTAGTCGAGAACGTTTAGGTATGGCGCGCCACCCGCAGAGTTCTGTGTGGATGCCGCATAGAGATCAATGATGCCTTGCTGGGCTTTTTCAACGCAGGACAGCTGGCCACAAATCTGGTTGTTGCCGATGAACTCAATGCGGATTTCGCCGTCTGTGCGCTCTTCCAGATCGCGTGCAAACTCAAGGCAACCCGCACGTTCGATCAAAAGGTTTTGCTGGTTGAAACCAGCGGCACCAAACTTGAGCGTGTGCTTCGCCTCTTTCGAGAAGCGCTTGTTGTAAGTTGATTCTGCGGCCCGCGCGAGGTTGGCGGCCGTCATGGCCCCACCGAAGGTACCTGCTGCAAGAAGTGTCGAGCTTAGCCCGTATGTTCCTGCGATTCTAAAGAAATCCCGGCGCGATACACCGCGGACACGATCGAATATTCCCATTGCTTCCTCCCATTTGAGCAATTATTGAGACTATTTTTTTCAAAAAACTCTAGAATAGTCTTTTCGATCTGCATAGTGTTTTTTTTGAAAAGTTTAGGGGGGACGGGCTGTGGAAGCCGATTTCATTGTTGTGGGCGCAGGATCCGCCGGGTGTGTTTTGGCAAACAGGCTAAGCGCCGACCCCAAGAATAAGGTTGTTCTGCTCGAGGCCGGGGGGCGCGATCTGAACCCCTGGATTCACATCCCGGTCGGCTATTTCAAAACGATCCACAACCCCAAGGTCGACTGGTGTTACAAGACCGAACCTGATCCTGGCCTGAATGGCCGGTCCATCGAATGGCCACGCGGCAAGGTTCTTGGCGGGTCCTCTTCATTGAACGGATTGCTCTATGTGCGTGGGCAACCGCAGGACTATGACCGCTGGCGGCAAATGGGGAACAAGGGCTGGGCGTGGGAGGATGTGCTACCCCTGTTCAAACGTGCGGAAAACAACGAACGCGGGGCGGACGAATTCCACGGTGACGCGGGGCCGCTGTCGGTTTCCAACATGCGGATCCAGCGCCCGATCACCGACGCCTGGGTCGCTGCAGCGCAAGCCGCCGGATACAAGTTCAACCCTGATTACAACGGCCAAGACCAAGAAGGCGTTGGATTTTTTCAGCTTACCGCGAAAAACGGACGGCGCTGTTCGTCGGCGGTTGCCTATCTGAACCCCGTCAAATCCAGAGACAACCTGACAATCCTGACGAACGCTCAGGTCGAGAGAATTGTGACCGAGGGCAAGTGCGCCACGGCGGTCGAATATCGCGACCGAAGCGGCACCTTGCAAACGATCAAAGCGAGACGCGAGATCATCCTGTCGGGCGGTGCAATTAACTCTCCACAGCTTTTGATGTTGTCGGGCATTGGGCCTGCGGATCACCTGAACGAGCATGGGATCGATGTTGTCGCCGACCTGCCTGGCGTGGGTCAAAACCTGCAAGATCACCTCCAGGCGCGACTGGTTTACAAGTGCAACGAACCGACCCTGAATGACGAGGTCAGCAGCCTGATTGGGCAGGCGCGGATCGGGTTGAAATATCTGATGTTCCGTGCAGGTCCGATGACCATGGCAGCGAGCCTCGCGACCGGGTTTCTCAAGACTCACGAGGATCTGGAAACACCTGACATTCAGTTTCATGTGCAGCCTTTGTCGGCGGAAAATCCCGGCAAAGGGGCCGACAAATTCTCGGCTTTCACCATGTCGGTCTGCCAATTGCGCCCCGAATCAAAGGGAGAGATTCGCCTCGCCAGCAGCGATGGGCGGACATATCCCAAGATCATCCCGCGCTATCTGTCGACGGAAACCGATTGCCGGACAGCTGTGGCGGGCGTCAATATTGCTCGCAAAATTGCACGGCACGCACCTCTGACGTCAAAAATCTCCGAAGAGTTCCGGCCGCACGCGGACCTGCCCATGGATGATTACGACGCAACGCTCGATTGGACGCGCAGCAACACCGCATCGATCTATCACCCGACAGGCACCTGCAAGATGGGGCATGACAAAACGGCTGTGGTGGATGATCAGTTGCGGGTTCACGGGATCGCCGGGTTGCGCGTTGCGGATTGTTCGATCATGCCAGAGATCGTGTCGGGCAATACCAATGCACCTGCCATCATGATCGGCGAAAAGGCCTCTGATTTGATAACTGCGGCAAGCTAAACCGTTCCAAAGCGCGACACTGAGACCACCTTGCGGGAATCCGGTTGTGACTCCCGGATCAAAGCCGCAATGTTAGCGCATGACGTCCCAGCCCCAATTGCTTGTGTTTTCCGATCTCGACGGAACGCTATTGGATCACGACAGCTATGATTGGAGCCCAGCGAGACCCGCGCTCGCCGCGCTGGCGGCGCGCAAGTGCCCGGTTGTTCTGACGAGCAGCAAAACCGCGGCCGAGATGATCGAGTTGCAGGGCGCAATGGATCTGACCTCGTACCCAGCCATAGTCGAAAATGGTGCCGGCGTTATCGGGGCGCCGGGCGCGTCTGACCGCGCCTTTGACTACGACGGGTTGCGAGAAGCACTGGACAGCCTGCCCCGCGCCACGAGGGACTGTTTCCGCGGCTTTGGTGATATGAGTGTCGATGAGGTGGCGAACGTAACCGGGTTGAGCCCGGAAGGCGCTGTGAAAGCCAAGGATCGCCAGTTTTCCGAACCGGGCACATGGACGGGAACCGACGCAGCCCGTGATGCGTTTGTCGAGGACCTCAAAACCCTCGGCGTTACAGCACAGCAAGGCGGACGTTTTTTGACGATTTCTTACGGACGCACCAAGGCGGATGGCATGACTGACGTCACAAACGCATTGATGCCGGAACAGACACTCGCCTTGGGTGACGCGCCGAACGACATACCGATGCTGGAAATGGCGGATCATGGCGTGATTATCGCCAATCCACATCGGCCGCCCTTACCCACGTTAGAGGGCGAAGCGTCGGGGCGGATCATCCGAACGCAAGACCCGGGACCGGCGGGCTGGAACGCCGCCGTTTTGGCTCATTTGGCCAAGCTCGAACACAAGACAGGAGCAGACGCACATGGTTGATTTTCACCAGAACGGCAACATCGCAACGCTGCACAATCTGCGCACCCGTTCGTTGCAGGAAATGACCTATGAGCTAGAGACATTTGCCCAGACGCGGAAGATGTCGCTGATCCTGCCCTGCCTCTATTCAGAGCTGGAAACCGAAGCGATGCCACGCATTCTGGATGAACTGGCGCGGGTCACATACCTGCATCGGGTCATCATCGGCCTGGATCGCGCTGACGAAGCCCAGTTTCGCCACGCACAGCAATTTTTCAAAGGGCTGAACCAGAATCATATCGTCATCTGGAACGACAGTCCGCGTATGCGCGCTTTGGGTGCGCGGCTTGAAAAGATGGGGCTTTACCCCAGCGAACAGGGCAAAGGCAAAAACGTCTGGTCGTCACTGGGCTATTTGATTGGGTGTCAGGATTCTGCCGTCATGGCGATCCATGATTGCGATATCCTGACCTACACCAACGAGATGCTGGCGCGGCTGGTCTATCCGGTGGCGAACCCGACTTTCCCGTATCAGGTGGCGAAAGGGTATTACGCGCGGATCGGGCAAGACAAACTCAACGGGCGGGTGACGCGGCTGTTGGTCAGTCCGCTGCTGATTGCGCTCAAACGGGTGATCGGGGATCGCGATTACCTCGACTACCTACGTAGCTTCCGCTACCCGTTGTCGGGCGAATTTGCGATGCGCACGAACATCCTGCCGGATTTGCGCATACCGTCGGACTGGGGGCTGGAGATCGGCGTTCTGTCCGAAGCCTGGCGCAACCTCGCGCCAAAGGCGGTGTGTCAGGTGGAGATTGCGGACAGCTATGACCACAAACACCAACAGCTTAGTCCGGATGACGCGGCGCAAGGTTTGAACCGGATGTCGACGGATATCTGCAAAGCGATCTTCCGCAAGCTTGCGGCGGACGGGACCATCTTTACCAACAACGTGTTCCGTACTTTGAAAGCCACGTATTACCGCAGCGCGCTTGACTTGTTGGAAGCTTATTTCAGCGATGCGCAGATGAACGGGTTGACCGTTGATCGACACGCCGAGGAAGCGTCGATCGAGTTGTTCGCCGAAAGCATCATGCGGGCGGGTCAAACCTTCCTCGACAACCCGCAAGAGACGCCGTTTATCGCCACATGGAACCGCGTGCATTCCGCCGATCCGGACTTCATCCGCGATATGCAAGCCGCCGCGATGGCGGATGCCAAGGAGTATTCGGAAGGCAGCTAGCAGACACAAGGGCACGACGGGTAATTTTCCGGCGCCTGATGTGACGTTGTTCAATTCTGTACTGAACGCGCCTGTAACGGCGCAACGGTGCACCAATTGTCCGTGAGGTAGTTCCACTCAACGGCACCCGTGTCGGCTGCGATTGTTATCCGGTTGGGTTCCTGGGTCAGGATTTCTGGCGGTAGCATGCTGATGAACAGAAGAATAGCTTGGGTCGAGAGGCACATGATTTGTCTCCATCTTGGGTTTCATGGTCTTCCACCGCCCCGAATTGAATCCGCATCGATCGGCCCGTTTGGCATTGCGTTGGATTGAAAACACGGAATGGTGTATCCTCGGATGAGACCCTGCACGGACTGGAAACAACGAACGAAATTCGGTGAAGATTTACGAATTCGCAAAACAGGGCATCGTTTTGGACGGAGCCGTCGGCACCCTGCGCACGCAGGCAGGTGACGAGATTGAACTGCGCCCGCAATCTCGTGAAGTTCTGAAACTGTTGGCAAGTCAGCCCCATGCGATTGTATCGAAGGACCAGTTTGCAAAAACAGTATGGGGCGATCGCATCGTCAGTGACGACAGCCTTGTTCAATGCATAGCCGAGATCAGAGCGGGCCTTGCCGACAATGCGCGCACCATTATTCAGACGGTTCCGCGCAAGGGGTATCGTTTCGTGCCCGGAGACGCTGTGACGCAGAAAGCGCCACGTTTTGGGTCGAGAACCATAGCTGTCGCAGCCGTTTTGGCCCTCTTCGCCGTCGCGGTAGGTCTTTACGTATTCGCTGCACGCGAAGGCGGCGACGCGCGGCCCTCTGTAGTTGCAGTTCTACCCTTGGATGACTTGAGCGCCGAACCTCACCGGGGCTATTTGAGCGACGCTCTAAGCGAAGGGATCATCACCGAACTCGCGCGCTTTCCCCAGTTTCAGGTTGTCGCGCGCAACTCGTCCTTCCAATTCAGAGACGCACCCAAAGACCTACGAGAGATAGGCACAGCGCTGGGGGCTGGTTACGTCGTTGAGGGCAGTCAGCAGTTTAATGGCGACAGGATAAAAGTTGCCGTTCAATTGTCAGACGCGGCCTCTGGCGTTCATTTGTTTGCGGATCAGTACGAACGGGATCTTGATGACCTTTTCGAAGTTCAGAACGAAATCGTTCGTCAGGTGGCATCGGTGGTTGGCCAAACCTTATTGAGCGAATTACCCGTCCGTGTTGCCGAAAAGGACGTCGATTCCCGCCTGCGGGGACTCCAAGCGCGCAATATCATGACGCAGTTGTCTTACGAGAACTGGCAAAAAGCCGTGGCAATCGAGGAAACCTCAATTCGCGAGGAACCGGACTCCGCATGGGGGTATATTGGCAAATCCTTAATGCTTGGCGCGGCTGCCGCATTGGGTTGGCGCGAACCCCGCGAGGACGTGCTTGAAGAAGCGACGGAATTGGCCGAAACAGCCATGCAACTCGCTCCTGAAAACTACATGTCACACTATACGCTCGCCCGTGTGCTGTCTCGACGCAGCGCGTATTCTGAATCCATTCTGCACTTTGAACGTGCGGCCGCGCTTAACCCGTCAGATTCCATAATCTGGATCGGCATGTCCGTGCCGTTGCTCTACACAGGACAGACGGAGCAAGCGCTTGAAGTTTTGGAGCGCGCTGCAAAAGTTGATCCTTTGCACGGCGATTGGCTTCGGTGGCAGCAGGGTTTGGCACATTGGCAGAACAACGCGTGCGACAAAGGGCTATCCGCGATGCAAAGCATGTCAACACCGCCAAAGTCTTCCTTCCGGGCGTTGGCAGCGCTGTATGTTTGTCTGGGGCGCGATGACGACGCAAAGAATGCACTCGCGACATATCTCGAATCACGGCCAGAACATACGATTGTCAAAGAAAAGGCTGCGATTCCGGCAGACTGGCAACCCGAGGGGACAGCAACCCGCTGGCTTGACGCGCTACAGAAAGCAGGGCTGCCATAAGTGTTGAACGTTTGTTTCGTCAAAGATCGACGAACGACACAGGGCCGATAACCCGCATCATTGGCTCGTGTTGCTGATCCAACGGCATTGATACGGCGCAAACGCGATGTCTTGCGTGCCGATGTCTTCACCCGTCAAAAGGTCGTGCCAGTCTTCATCGGCGATCAGGTTC
>CAZCOX010000056.1:0-15665 GCA_964500115.1 uncultured Rhodobacterales bacterium | reverse complement strand
GCCGTCGCTGCCTGACCACCCAAGGTCGAGTTCGCGCTTGCGTTGCTTTCCCCCGCACAGCACGGTGACAGAAACGAATGGGGAGGCGACATGACACGCATCAAAGCCGCGGTCTGTACGGAATTTGGCAAACCACTGGAAATTGAAGAGCTTGACCTGCGCGCGCCCGCGCAAGGCGAGCTTGAGGTCACGCTCGAAGCGGTGGCGATTTGCCACTCAGACATCCACTTTGCCGAAGGGGCTTGGGGCGGCGACCTGCCGGCTGTGTACGGGCACGAAGCAGCAGGCCGCGTGTCGGCGATTGGACCGGGCGTTAAAGGCTTCGAATCCGGGCAACGGGTTGTCGTGACCCTGATCCGCGCGTGCGGCGCTTGCGCGAACTGTGCCAGCGGGCGGCCAACGGTTTGCGACACCCCATCCATCACCGCTTCACCGATCACCCGACAAGACGGAACGCCAGTCGTGCAGGCCATGAACTGCGGCGCGTTTGCGGAACGGGTTGTCGTGGACCAAAGCCAGGTGGTGGCACTGCCTGACTCCATGCCACCTGAAGCGGTTGCGCTGATGGCCTGTGGTGTCATCACAGGCGTTGGCGCCGTGGTCAATGCGGGCAAGCTGCGCGCAGGCGAAGACGTGGTGGTCATCGGTGCGGGCGGTGTGGGTCTCAACGCGATCCAAGGCGCGCGGATCGCTGGCGCGCGCCGCATTGTGGCGGTGGACATGACCGAGGAAAAGCTGGCGACCGCCAAAGAATTCGGGGCCACGGATGGCGTTTTGGCGACCGAACCCGAGGCATGGAAGATCGTGCATAGAATTTTGGGGCGCGGGGCCGATCTGATTGCTGTCACGGTTGGCGCGATCCCGGCCTATAATGATGCGCCGCGTTACCTTGGCTGGGGTGGTCGCATGATCATGATCGGCATGCCCCATTCCGGGGCGATGGCCGAGTATGAGCCCGTTGTTCTGGCCTATATGGCGCAAGGGATGATCGGGTCGAAAATGGGCGACGTGGTGATCCAGCGCGATATCCCATGGCTTGCGGATTTGTACGAGCAGGGTCGCTTGAAGCTGGACGAATTGGTGTCAGGTCGCTGGTCGCTCGATCAGATCAATGCCGCCATCGCAGACACCAATTCCGGCAGTGCCAAGCGCAACGTCATTCTGTTCTAACCCGGTCGCGTTTCCTTCGAAGGAAACGCGCAAATGCGTCGACGCATTTGCTCCGCCCCATTTGTAAGGCCGCTCATGAAACTCAAGACACTCGACATCATCGTCACAGCCCCCCCGGCCCCCGGATGGGGTGGACGCTATTGGATCCTGGTCAAACTCACGACCGATAGCGGCATCACCGGCTGGGGCGAATGTTACGCATCCTCCATTGGCCCCGATGCCATGCGCGCCGTGATCGAAGATGTCTTTGACCGCCACATGGCAGGCGAGAACCCGGAAAACATCGAATTGATGTTCCGCCGAGTCTATTCGTCAGGCTTCACCCAGAGACCCGACCTGACCGTCATCGGCGCGTTTTCCGGTTTGGAAATCGCCTGCTGGGACATCCTCGGCAAAGCGCGAGAGCGACCGGTTCACGCATTGCTGGGCGGGCGCGTCATGGAAAAGGTTCGGGCGTATACGTATCTCTACCCCCTGTCCCATCACAGCCTTGATACGTTCTGGACAGATCCGGACGCACATGCCGAAGCTGCCACCGAATACGTTAGCCAAGGCTATACCGCGCTCAAGTTCGACCCTGCGGGGCCGTATACAATCCATGGCGGGCACCAGCCCTCACTGACCGACATCGCTTTGTCTGTTGAGATGTGCAAAGCGATCCGCGCAGCGGTGGGCAACAAGGCGGACCTGCTGTTCGGAACACATGGCCAGTTCACCACATCGGGTGCGATCCGGCTGGGTCAGGCCATCGAACCTTACCTGCCGCTCTGGTACGAAGAACCGATCCCACCCGACAACCTGCTTGAGTTCGAACAGGTCGCCAAAGCCGTACGCATCCCCATCGCCACGGGGGAGCGCATGACGACCAAAGCCGAATTTGCAACCCTCTTGCGCACCGGTGGGGCAAAAATCCTGCAACCCGCCTTGGGGCGTGCCGGTGGCATCTGGGAAATGAAAAAACTTGCCGCGATGGCCGAAGCGTTCAACGCCGAAATGGCCCCGCATCTTTACGCCGGGCCAGTTGAATGGGCGGCCAATATACAGCTGTGCGCCTCAATCCCGAACGTGTTGATTGCGGAAACGATCGAGACCGATTTCCACCGCGATCTGATCAAAGGCAGCATCCGCGTTGAGAATGGCTATGTCGCACCGCCGACTGCCCCCGGTTTGGGTATTGAGGTTGACGAGGATCTGGCCCGCGCCCACCCATACAACGACGAGGGTTTGCACCTGCAGATGCAGAACGAGCCGTGCAGCTACCAGGGTGCGAACAACTTCATGGGCGGCGCGCCTCCCAAAACGACATAGCCCTTTGTCGCGAAGCCTTTGATAACAGGCGCAGTTCGTGTAAAACCGCGCTGTATTGTACGAGGGAGAGATGGGGATGTCAGACGCTGCTTTGGCTCAATCATCGGTGAACGACATGGCCAGCAATGCCGTGAACGCGGCGGCATATCTCAAGACACTGGCGCATGAGGGCCGGTTGATGATCCTGTGCCACCTCGGCTCTGGCGAGAAATCCGTGGGCGAACTGGAGCAGCTTTTGGGCATCCGGCAGGCGGCTGTCAGCCAAATGCTGGCGCGCCTGCGCGACGAAAAGCTCGTGAAAACCCGACGCGAAGGCAAAACGATCTATTACAGCCTGAACGATGCGAACACCGAACGCATGATCATGCTGCTGCACGATATGTTCTGCGCACCCTGATGCGCCCCGATGCGGAGTTCAGCGGGCCGCACCTTTGCGCGAAACCAGCGCGCGAGATTGTGGCGCTGCTCAAACAGGGTGAGGTCAGCGCGGATGAGCTGATCACCGCCAGCATGGCCCGCATCGAACAGGTGGACCCTCATGTAAATGCAATGGTCACACGTTGCGAAGATCGCGCGCGCGCGCAAACCGTGGGTCGGGACACGCTGCTGGGTGGGCTGCCGATTGGCATCAAAGACCTGACGGAGGTTCAAGGCGTGCGCACCACCTTTGGCACGCGCGGCTACGCAGACCACATTCCAGAGCAGAGTGATCCGTTGGTGGCGCGGTTGGAGGCGCGCGGCGGCATCGTTATCGGCAAAACGAACACACCGGAGTTGGGCGCTGGTGCAAATACCTTCAACGCCGTGTTCGGCGCGACGCGTAATCCTTGGGATACAAGGATGAATGCCGCGGGCTCGTCTGGCGGCGCTGCGGTGTCTCTGGCCACGGGTCAGGTTTGGCTAAGCCAAGGGTCGGACTTTGGCGGCAGCTTGCGCAGCCCAGCCAATTACTCCGGCATCGTCGGATTGCGCCCCTCACCGGGCATTGCAGGGGGCAGCTCTGCTGCCACGGGCTTTCTGACCGGCGGCGTTGACGGCCCGATGGCGCGCGATGTTCTGGATTGCGCCCTGTTCCTGGATGCGATGGCCGGATACGACGCCAGATGGCCGATTTCCTTTCCGCCCCCGCAAACGCCGTATTTTGAGACGACACAACGCGATCCCGGCCAAATCAGAATAGCCTATACCCAGGACCTCAACGGGTTTGCGGCCATCGAGCCCGAGATCGACAGCGTCTTGCGTACGGCATTATCGTCTGTGCAACTCCCCTCGCTGACTGTCGACGAGACCTGCCCGGCCTTGCCGAGACTTGACGAGGCGTTCCGCGCCCTGCGATGTCTGGCGTTCCTCAGCGCGTACCAGGCAACGCCGCCCGAGGTGACGCAGCATTACAAAGACACGATCATGGGCAACCTGGCAGATGCCGAGGCGCTCAGCTTTGCGGATTATGCAACGATCGAACGTGACAGGGCCACCATCTACAATGCGATGTACGCGTTTTTTCAAACGCATGACGTGTTGGCCTGCCCGGTGAATGGTCTTGCGCCACTGCCGGTGGAAATCGAGTACCCGACGCATGTCGCAGGCCAGCCGATGCGCGATTATGTCGACTGGCTGCGCTTTGCGTTTCTGGCAACGGTGGCGGGATTGCCCGCCATGTCACTTCCCGTCGGGTTCACCGCAGATGGCATGCCGGTTGGACTTCAACTGATCGGCCCACCGCGTGGAGAAGCGCGTTTGCTGCAAGTGGCCCATACTCTCGAACAAGCGCTGAATCTGCCGGCCACCGTCATCGATCCGATCACGTCAAAAGGTTAGAGCCGATACGTCAAGGCAGACAGGATGACCTGTCTAAGCGCGCCAGTTGCTATCGGCGCATCCGCAGGCAGAACCACTGCACGGTTGCCCTCGAACTGCAGCGCCCCCTCAAAGATGGCGCGCGCATCTGAAATCACGCGTGTCTGGCAGTGCGCAAACAGCGCCGGATCGCCTGATTTCGTCACACCCAGACGCAACGGTGTTCCGGAGGGTGCCGAGTAAGACGGCTGCCCCCATTTCAGAGTTTCCGTGACAGGTCCAACGCCCTCGGTTTGCGCCGCGAGGTCGAAGATCAAACGGCGTAACGTGATCAACCTGTCACGCAGGTCTTCGGGGTAGTGGTCAAAAACGTCTGCGATAGGTGGCGCAATGTCTGGCACGTCGGTCATCCACCGACCCTTGGACGTCACGACGCGTGCGTCAAGGGGCCCATTTCCGTCGACGGAAATGCGAAGATGCGTCGACGCATCTTACGCCGCCTCTGCGACTTCCCAGCGATTGGCGAAATTCCCAAGCACTTTGCCCACCGCCTCTTGCGTATCCGCGCTCAGATCGACCTGCGCTACCAAACCGCGTGTCTTGTCATCAACAACCGACACCACGCGCGCCGTCAGGTCCGCATCCGAAAGTGCCGCATTGAAGACGCGTGTGATCGCCTGTTTACGTAGCTCTGGTTTGAACACTTTGCCCACCGCTGTTTTCGGCAATTCCGGCAGGATCGTCATGTGCTTTGGTAACGCGGCGCGTTCGTGCACATGGATCTTGCAATGCGCGATCAGTTCTTCTTCGGTCACACTGGCACCCTCGACCAGTTCGACAAAGGCGCAAGGCAATTCACCCGCATGGGCGTCCGGCTGCCCAATCGCACCGGCAAAGCTCACCGCTGGATGGGCCAGCAGCGCTTCCTCGATCTCGGCCGGGTCAATGTTGTGCCCCCCGCGAATGATCAAATCCTTCGCGCGCCCGGTGATCCACAAATACCCGTCCGCATCGATCCGGCCCAAATCCCCCGTGCGCAGATGTGTGCCAAAATGGAAGAGGTCGGCGTTCTTGTCCGCTTCGGTATACGTATTGCCAGCGAACACTCCGGGGCTCGACACGCAAATTTCACCAATCTCGTCAGTGACGCATTCCGTGACGACGCCGTCTTTGGTCGTCAGGATTTTCACGTCCGTGTACGGGAAGGGCAGCCCAACGGACCCAACTTTCTTTTCGCCGTCAGGCGGGTTGCACGACACAAGGCAAGTCGCCTCTGTCAGGCCATAACCCTCGACCACGCGCACACCGCAGGCGTTTTCAAACCGGTTGAACAACTCCAGCGGCAGCGGCGATGAGCCGGAAAAGGCTGTCTTGATGGCAGAAATATCCGCATTCACCGGGCGCTGCATCAGCGCCGACATCGCCGTTGGCACGGTGATGACAAAGGTGGTTTTCCATCGCTCGCAAAGCTTCCAGAAATTGTCGAAAACGCCATCGCCGCGATAGCCTTGCGGCGTCGGAAACACAGTATGCGCACCAGACACCAACGACGCCATGAGGATCACATGACAGGCAAAGACGTGAAACAGTGGCAACGGGCACATCAGGCTGTCACGTTCCGTGAACAATAGCCGATTGCCCAGCCAGCCATTGTAAATCATGCCCGAGTATTTGTGCTGAGCGACCTTCGGCATGCCCGTCGTCCCGCCTGTATGGAAATAGGCCGCGACACGATCGCCCGCGCTGTCTTCGAAATCGAGCGTCGTGTTCTGCTTCTTCATCTCTGCCCGGAAATCGCGGACATCCGCATGGTGGTTGCCCGGGTTTTTGGGGCGAATGAAGGGCACAATCCAGGATTTCGGTGGTGTGAGGTAGCGATTGAGATCAACCTCCAGAACCGTCTGAACATGCGGCGCATGTCGGCAGGCCTCTGCCACTTTTTGCGCCACATCCGTTTTGGGGAACGCCTTGAGCGTGACCACGACCTTGGCATTCGTCTCACGCAGGATCGATCCGATCTGTTCAGGCTCCAGAAGCGGATTGATGGGGTTTGCGATGCCCGCAACCATGCCACCCAGAAGCGTCAGAATGGTTTCGGAACAGTTCGGCAGCACATAGGCCACCACATCGTTTTCGCCCACGCCCAGACTGCGAAACAGATTCGCGGTTTGGATCGTTTGCTTGCGCAGGTCCGACCAATTAAGCGTTTCGGCCTTATCTGTCGGTCCCGACAAAAGCTGAAAACTGACCGCCGGGCGATTGGGAAATGACTGCGCCGTTTTGCTTAATTGTCCGAAAAGCGTCTTGGGAACGTCCCGCGCCTCCCACGGCATTTCATTCTCGATCGCATTGCGATCTTCGATTCCGGCAAAACTCATGGCTGTCCCCTCCCATTTCCGCCGCATGGTCTATCACACTGGCATGGCTTGCTTTCTTTAGCCGATATTACCGCGACACAACCCAGTGCGACGCGACGGTACCAGCGAATGACGCAGCGTCTTAGGGTCTTTTCGGGCCGCCAAAACATGCCGCGCGCCAATTTTCGACGCCTCAAATAGCGGCGCCAAACGGCGTTTGAAGATTTTTTGCACACGTTTGCAAAGAAGTCTTGCCAAACGCAAATCGCTATGGCTTGGTGAAGGGCATCACGCAAAAACGTTTTGCGCAAGGGGGACCGGCATGGCGGAAATTCAGCTTCGACACGTCAACAAACGTTGGGGTTCATTCATCGGGGTGGACGATTTCAACCTCACCATCGCCGACAAAGAGTTTCTGGTTCTGCTTGGCCCGTCAGGCTGCGGCAAGACCACGACCATGCGGATGATCGCGGGTTTGGAAGACATCACAGATGGCGAGATTGCCATCGACGGCAAGGTGGTGAACGACCTTGACCCCAAAGACCGCGATGTCGCGATGGTGTTCCAGTCTTACGCGCTCTACCCCAACATGAACGTCTACGAAAACATCCGCTTCCCCCTGCGGGTGCGCGGTATCGATGCGTCGACGCATGACGAAAAAGTCCGCCGCGCCAGCGCGATGGTGGAACTGGACGAGTTCCTGCACCGCAAACCGGCAGAGCTGTCCGGTGGTCAGCGACAGCGTGTGGCCCTCGCCCGCGCGATTGTACGCGAACCCAACGTGTTCCTGATGGACGAACCGCTGTCGAACCTCGATGCAAAACTGCGCGTTTCGACGCGCGCGCAGATCAAGAACCTTAGCCACGAACTGGCTGTGACAACAATTTATGTGACCCACGACCAGATCGAAGCCATGACGCTGGCCGACCGCGTCGTGATCATGAAAAAGGGTGTGGTTCAGCAGGTTGGTACACCAGTTGAAATTTACGACCGCCCGGCAAATTCCTTTGTCGCCAGCTTCATCGGCAACCCGGCCATGAACCTGATCGATGGCGAGATCAAAAACGGCGTCTTCACAACCGACAACACACGCGTCGAAGGATTGACCGCCCCAGATGGGAAAGCGACGCTCGGCTTTAGGGCCGAGGACGCGACCCTCGCGGCGGATGGCGAAGGCCAGATCACTGCGCCGATATACACGCTCGAACTTTTGGGCGACGCGACCATGGTGTCGGTACGGATTGGCCAATCGCTTGTCGCGGTCAAGGCTGACAAAACCTTCCGCGCCGAAATCGACGACATGGTGTCAATCAGCGTGCCATCGCAGATTTGCCACGTCTTTTCCGCCGATACCGGTCAACGGATCGGCGACTAAAATACAAGCCATTCCCGCAAGATAACCGGGAAACAGAGGTGCGGACTTGCAAGACGCACCCTTCACCACAGGGAGACCAAAATGAACCTCAAGAAAATCCTGATGACAGGCTCGTTCCTCGTCACAGCCAGTGCGACAACCGCAATGGCAGCCGATTGCGGCATTTCCGATGGCCGTCTTAGCATCATCGGCAACGAATTCCCGGCCATCCAGACGGTCGGTGCCGCCGCGCTTTCCTGCGACGGCCTGGCAGATGCCAAGGCGAACCTGACGGCGGACCACCAGAAGATCAACCTCGCTGGCATGCAGGGCAACCCGGCTGAGTACACCACCGCGATTGTTGCAAACTCCTCGATCGTGGCGCTGATCAACGAAGACGTCATCCGCCCGCTGGATGATCTGATTGCTGCGCACGGCGCGGACATTCCCAAGAACCAGCTGATCACCATCAACGGCAACGTTATGGCGGTGGCGTTTATGGCGAACGCGCAGCACCTGCTTTATCGCAAGGACATCCTCGAAGAGATTGGCGTCGAGCCGCCCAAAACCTACGAAGAGATGCTCTCTGCAGCGCAAATGATCCGCGAGAAAGGCATTCTCGAAAACCCTCTGGGTGGCGCCTATGCCGCTGGGTGGAACCTCGCGCAGGAATTCACCAACATGTATCTGGGCCACGGCGGCGCGTTCTACGAGCCGGGTACAGCGAACGTTGCGATCAACAACGAACAGGGTGTCGCCACGCTTGAGATGCTCAAGTCGCTGACCGAATACATGAACCCCGACTACCTGACCCACGACTCCAACGCGACAAGCGCCGAATGGGAAGCAGGCAACGTCGCTCTCATGAACATGTGGGGCTCGCGTTCTGGCCGCCTGATGGATGCCGAAGGCTCCACACCCGAGGTCTATGAAAACACCGTTGTTGGCGGCCCAATGACTGTTGGTGGTGGCGATCAGGCGGCCTCCACCCTGTGGTGGGACGGCTGGACTGTCGCGAAAAACATCAGCGACGCTGATGCTGAAGCCACGTTTAAAGCGATGAAATACGCCACAAGCCCGGCGATCCTGAACGACGAGACAATGGGTCAGGCGGTCTGGATGATCGAAGGCTACACACCGGCGCCCGTTAACGACGGCGTGTTTGCGGCCATCTCCATGGGCACAACGCCTTATCCGATGCTGCCACAGCACGGCCTGCTGCACACCGCACTAGGCGACAATATCGCTGACTTCCTGCAAGGCAAGGAAAGCGCAGAGCAGACGCTGGCTGATGTCGAAGCGGCTTACACCGCTGCAGCCAAAGAAAAAGGCTTTGTAAACTAAAGCCGAACACGACGGGGGCGGGCGACCGCCCCCGATTGTTTTTCAGACCAATTCAACAAGCGCGCAGGTGATCCGATGAAACACAGTGCATTTTTCTGGTTTGTGCTCCCGTCAGCCGCTGCGATGCTTTTGTTCATTTTCTTCCCGACCGTTTCGATCATCGTGCAGTCGTTCCACGTCGAGCACGAACAGGTGATCATTGAGGTCGAAAACTGCGGGCCCTTCGGCTGCCAAACCGCCACCGCCATCGATCAGGAGGCCACCGCCGCCCTGCGCGAGGCTGAACCGCTGGGCCGGTTCGCGGGCCTGGAGGTTTACAAAGACCGCAATCACCTTGCGGTTCAGGAGTTCGGCCAGCTTTGGGACAGCAGTGATGGTCTGGGGGATTTCATCGGCAACCTGATGAACTTGCCCTTCTACAAGGCGCTTGGATTTACCCTGACCTACACGGCGATTGTCACGCCACTCACCGTGATCTTTGGCTTTATCATCGCGGTCGCGGTCAACAGTGCTGCCCGAATACTGCGCGGCCCGCTGATCTTTTTCACGCTGCTGCCCAACATCGTCACACCTCTGATCGGTGGTCTGATCCTGTTCTGGATGGTGGACGCGCGCGGCGTGATTGGCACGGCACTCCGATGGCTTGCCAATGATCCCGATCTGTCGGTCAAGGCCGATACTGGCATGATGTGGACCATGCTGATGGTCTACGGTGTGTGGTCTTCGGCCCCCTTTGCCTTCATCGTCTACTACGCAGGCCTCCAGACCGTGAGTACAGACACGCTGGAAGCGGCCCGCATCGACGGGGCCAGCCGGTGGCAGCAAATCCAGCACGTGGTCATTCCGCACCTTTTGCCGCTGACCACCTTCATCGCGCTTATTCAGCTGATGGACAACTTCCGCGTCTTTGAACCGATCATCAGTTTCAACGCGCAAGCACACGCAACTTCCCTCAGTTGGGCAATCTTCAATGACCTTGGCGGGGAAACGCAACAATTGTCGTCAGCTGCCGCAACCTCGGTGTTGACGGTGATTGGTGTGGCGATCCTTCTCTCACCGGTTCTCGTGCGAACCTACCGCAGCTACGGCAAGGCATAAGGGAACAGGACAATGGCAAGCAAAGCACAAAAACGCCCGCTCCCGCTTCAGATTTTCCTGATCATCGTCTTGGTGGTCTGGATGATCGCCGCCGCCTTCCCGTTCTTCTGGACGCTATGGGGATCGTTCAAGGTCGAGGCTGACTTCTTTTCCCTGACCAACTGGGACAATGCCCTCACAGGCGAGATGACCAGGGTCGAAACCGGTGGTGCCTTTACCGGCAACGGCTATTACGGTGCCTGGATCCAAGAGGAATTCTGGCGCGCCGCGTGGAACTCAACCCTCGTCTGCCTCTTTGTGGTTTCCGTCTCTCTGACGCTGGGCACATTGGGAGGCTACGCATTGGCGCGGTCAACATATCGCTACGCGTTCTGGTTCCTTCTGATTGCTCTGATCTTCCGCGCCCTGCCACCGATCACACTGGTCTCGGGTTACCTGCCGGTGTTCTTTGACCTGAACATCTGGGGCTATTTGCCCACGGCGATTATCGTGCTTGTCGCGATCAACCAGCCCTTCACACTCTGGATGCTGCATTCGTTCTTCAAGAACATCCCGTCTGAGCTCGACGAATCCGCGATGGTCGACGGTTGCACCCGCTTTCAGGCCTTCCGCCATGTGATCATCCCAGTGATGTGGCCCGGTGTGATCACCACCGGCCTATTCAGTTTCCTGCTGGCGTACAACGATTTTGCTGTCACCGCGATGATCCTCGACAAGCAGAACCAGACCATGGTGCCAAAGATCGCGTCCTTCCTCGGGACAACGCAGACCAAAGGCAACGTGATGTTCGCCGTGGCTGCTGTTGTTTCCACCACAGCACCGCTCTTTGTGATGATCATGTTCTTCCAGCGCCAGATCGTCTCGGGCCTGACAGCGGGCGCGGTCAAAGGCTGAACCATGGGCGTCATCAGCCCCGCAGCCGTCTGCGCCAAAGCGCGAAACGGACGGCTTCGGCTCAGCGAAACCCGGTCGCGTCGCCCCGGCCGCATTCCATTTGCCGTCATGCGGGGCAGTCCGTTCAAGGGTCATGTCACCCATCCCTTGAGCACATTGACTGGACCCGCAAATGACCGAGACACACGCTGCCCTCAATAAATCCAACCTGCGCGCCTATTGCGCCGCCTATCGACACCCCTCACACGACGGGTTTGCCCAAGCCGCAAACAGCTTTTTCGCCAAGGAAGCTGCGATCAATATCGTGCATCCGTTTAACGAAATCGCCGGTCCCGACGGCTATATCGAGACCTTTCTCGCCTCACTACATACGGCTTTCGACAACCTTTTTCGCACCGACTACATCGCCTTTGGCGGCGCTTACGAAGGCAGCGACTGGGTGACCTGCACGGGCTATTACATCGGCCACTTCGCGCGCCCGTGGCTCGGCATTCGGCCCACAGGCGCACTGGCCTATCTCCGCTTCGGAGAATTTCACCGGATGGAAGATGGCAAAGCCGTCGAAAGCTACATCTTCCTCGACATCCCGGAACTGATGATCGCCGCAGGGCAATGGCCCATCACCGACAGCCCGGGCCGCGACCGTGGATACACCGGCTACCTGCCCGGCCCTCACGCGCCCGACGGGCTGGTCTGGAGTGCAACAGACCCCGACCGCAGCCAAAGTTCCTACCAGATGGTGACGGATATGCTGGCGGGTCTCGCCACAGAAGACGAGGCATGGCGCCCCTACTGGCACGACAACATGATGTGGTACGGCCCCGCCGCGTTCGGCAGCTTTGTCGGCATTGAAAATTTCGCCGGTTTTCAGGTGACGTTTGAAAGCGCTTTCGACGGCTGGTCTGGCGGCTCTTCAGGAAACGGCATGACACGCCATTTCACCCGGTTTGGCGATGGCGATTACGTCTGTTCCGGAGGATGGCCATCGCTGACCGGCGTTCAGATCAAGCCCTTCCTCGGCCAACCAGCAACCAACCAACGCCTTTTCATGCGGGTCTGCGACTGGTGGCGGCGCGAGGGTGATCTGCTGACGGAAAACTGGGTCTTCGTCGATATCCCCCACGTGCTTTTGCAAATGGGCCGCGACATCTTTGCGGAGCTTGGCCATGAAAGGGTTTGACCCGCGCTTCCGCGATTTCCCCGATTTCATCCTTGGCTGCACCAAGGACATCTGGGAAGACCGCGGTCTGCACACGCTCCATCACTATTACAGCGATGACATCGTTCTGCGCATGCCGCTTGGCTGCTACCGCGGCAACGCAGGCGTGATCGCCAAAACCATGGGCACGCTGGTCGAATACCCCGACCGCGAACTGCTCGGCGAGGATGTGATCTGGTGCGGCACACCCGATGACGGCATGCTGTCCTCCCACCGCGTCTTCACCACCGGCACACATCTGGGTGCCGGCCCTTTCGGCGCGCCAACCGGCAAACGCATCACTTTTCGCGCCATTGCCGATTGCTACGCCAAAGACAATTGCATCAGCGACGAATGGCTGGTGCGCGACTACGGCGGCGTGGTGCGGCAGATCGGCTGGCACCCGCGCGAGGCGGCAGCCAAACTGATCGCGGATGAAGGTGGACCAGACACCTGCGCAAAACCGTTCACCCCTGCCGATGACGTGCCGGGGCCCTATTCAGGCACCGGAAACGACAATGAATGGGGCGCAGCTTACGCCCAGACGCTCACGCGCATTATGTCAGGCGATTTCGCCGTGATCCCCGACGCCTATGACCGTGCCGTTGCCGCCGAATACCCGAGCCTTGTCAGCGCCCGCGGCTGGGGCGGCGTTGATGCCTTCTGGATCGCCCTGCGCGCCGCGTTTCCAAACGCAAGTTTCTCAATCGACCACACAATTGGCCGCGAAGACCCGCAAATGCCACCCCGCGCCGCCATCCGCTGGAACCTCACCGGCACACATGACGGCTGGGGCGCGTTTGGCAAACCCACCGGGGCCGAGGTCTACGTCATGGGCATGGCCCACGCCGAGTACGGCGCCCTCGTCACCGACACCCCACGCATCCGTCGCGAATTCGTCCTCTATGACGAGGTCGCCATCTGGAAACAGATTCTGATGCAGCAAAGCTGAACCGCACCCTTCTCTGGTTCAAAAATACCTCGGGGGGAGGCGCGGCACGCGCCGGGGGGCAGAGCCCCCACCCTGTCGGATTGGCGTAGCCAATTCGAAACGCATAGAGCGCCGTCCGGAAAACCGGGCGGCGCTCTAGTTCAACGTCACCAGCTTGCCCGGATTCATGATGTTCTGCGGGTCCAGCGTGCGCTTCAAGGCACCCATCACCCCGTAAGCGGCCCCATGTTCCTTTGGCAGGTACACCCGCTTGCCCGATCCGATCCCGTGCTCGCCACTCACCGTCCCGCCAAAGCTCAGCGCGATATCATTGATCTCTGACGCAACCCGTTTGGCCGCAGCAACCTCTTCCGCATCTTCGGGGTCAACAAGGATCAAAAGGTGGAAATTGCCATCCCCAACATGCCCAACAATCGGCGCGATCAGATTGTTGTCGGCGACCAAGGCTTGCGTGCGGGCAATACACTCCGCCAGGGCCGAGATCGGCACACAGCAATCGGTCACAACACCGTCGCAGCCCGGCCGCAACGCTTTGCCCGCGTAGTAAGCCTCATGCCGCGCTTTCCATAACCGGTTGCGGTCTTCGGTCTTGCTGGCCCAGGCGAAATCCGACCCGCCAAACTCATCGACCAAGGCGCGAAAACTCTCGACCTGTTCGGCGACGCCGGCTTCCGTGCCATGAAATTCCAGGAACAAATGTGGTGTCTCGGGCAGCACCATGTCGGGGTTATAGATGTTCATGCCCCGCATCTGTGCCTCGTCCAACAGCTCAATCCGTGCCATGGGCAGGCCCATCTGAATGGCCAGGATGACCGTATCAACCGCCGCCGCGATGCTCGGGAAAGCACAGGTCGCCGCAGCGATGTGCTCGGGCTGGCCATGCAGTTTCACCGTCAGTTTGGTGATGATCCCAAGCGTGCCTTCCGAGCCGATCATCAGCTTGGTGAGATCATACCCGGACGATGATTTCCGCGCGCGCGACCCGGTTTCAATGACCTGCCCATCGGCCAAGACCACTTCGAGCGCGAGCACGTTATCCGCCATCGTGCCATATCTTACCGTGTTCGTACCAGATGCGCGGGTCGCCGCCATGCCACCCAGCGTGGCATTGGCCCCGGGATCGACCGTGAACATCAACCCCGTCGCGCGCAGTTCATCGTTCAATTGCACACGCGTGACCCCCGGCTCGACCACCGCATCCAGATCGCTTTCGTGGATCTCCAGCACCCGGTTCATCCGGCTGGTGTCAACTGTGACCCCACCCGTGACGGGCACCACATGCCCCTCCAAAGACGACCCGATCCCGTAGGGAATGATTGGGCAGCCATGGCGCGCGCAGATCGTCACAATCTGCGAAACCTCTTCTGTGCTTTCCGGAAACGCCACAGCATCCGGGCGCACCGGCGTCGTATAGGCCTCATCACCAGCATGCTGATCCAAAACGGACGTACCGGTTGAGACCCGATCGCCCAGCAGACCGCGCAATTCGTCAATCACTTGGGTCACATCCATGCGTGTCATCGCCCCCTCTTCTTTGCGCGCAAGGTAGACCGCGCCGCATTCAGGGAAAACCCCGGTTCAGGCATCAATCGGCGTAATCAGCCCCGCACCAGAGGCACGGTTTGAATTCACCTCTGTCCCGACCCGAAAAAACGCCAGCGCATCCTCGGGACCAGCCTCCATGAGAGTCGCGGCCCCATGCCCTGCTTCCCCCAACCACAACGCCCAATCATCGGGTGCAAGAGTCACGGGTTGACGGTGATGGATCGCAGACATCGTTGCGTTGGCACCGGTCGTCACAATCGCACAGGTCCGATGTGCCACGCCGTCCCGTTCCCAGTCCTGCCAGACACCCGCGAAGGCCAGAAATTCCGCATCTGTCGGTTGAATGTACCAAGGCAGCCGATTGCCCTCGGCATCCTTCGTCCATTCATAAAACCCCGTCGCTGGGATCAAACACCGCCGCTCCCGACAAGCTGCTTTAAACGCGGGTTTCTCGGCCAGGGTCTCGGACCGCGCATTGATCAACAACGGCCCACCGTTTTCTGCCTTGTACCAATGCGGCAGAAACCCCCACCGCATCGACACCAACCGGCGTTGGCCCTCAACCACATGCACGACATGAACCTGATTGGTTGGGCAGACATTGTAGTTCGGCACATCCGGCAGATCGTTCGACGGCACCGCATCAAA
>CAZCOX010000055.1:0-15694 GCA_964500115.1 uncultured Rhodobacterales bacterium | reverse complement strand
GCGATCCGGTCCGCCTCAAACGCGTTTTTGAGCGTGCGCACCATCGCCTCTTGCCCAACAAGATCGGCAAAAGTTTCCGGGCGATACTTGCGGGCAAGCACCTGATAGGGGGTGGCGTCGGTCATGTAAGGCTCATCCTAGCGGTCGCCGGACAGGCTATTCCGCCGCGCCGCCGAGGTCCACCGCCAAGGTCACATTCTTTGGCTAAAGAAACCACAGGATGATGCCCGTCGCGGCTGCACCAAGTGCAAGTGTTGCGGCGATCCAGCCCATACGCCGGGCGGATTGAGAGCGCGTGTCATGTTCCGACATGTCGCGCTGCGTGCCGCTGCAGTTCCTCCATGCAAGGTAAAAGATCATGATGCCGGTGCCGATGAAAACCGATGCCACGAGTTTGGGCAGCCAAGTTGGCTCAAACGGGCCGAACAGGGCGCGTAAGCCAAGCGCGAGTGCAACCGAGGCCATCCCGGTACGCATCCAACCCGCATAGGTGCGTTCATTGGCCAAAATGGTCCGGTCTTCGGCCCAATCTGTGCGTTCGCGAGCCATCTCGTTTGATTTGGTCATAATCGTGAAACGCGGAAAGCCTGCGCTGCGTTCCCACCCGGATCAGCCGTTCCAGCGGACCTCACTTACCTCGCTAACGTCATATCCCGGCATCGCCGCTGCATGGCGTTGAAACGTATCCGTTCTCAGGAACGCAATAAACCGTTGCAGAGGCGGTTCAAAATACGCGCGACGACAAACCAGCAGGTCAAACCGTTCTTCGACCAGCGGCACAAAGCCCAGCTTGTGTTGCCGGGCGAGGTATTCGAGCCCAAAGGTTGCGTCAGACACACCCGATGCTACGTCCAAAACCGCATCCGCCTCGCTGCGCGCAATGGGGTTCATGCGCAGGCTGCTTTCGGGCAGGCGCGCCTTGCGGATGAGGTAATCAAACAGGGTTCGTGTGCCTGCACCCGCTTGCCGCGGTGTCAGGCTACGCCCGGCCAAATCGGCGATGCATGTGATCTTGGAGGCCAGGTTTGGATGGACCACCAAACCCCGTTTACGGGCTGCAAACCCCAGCAAAACCGTAGGCGATCCTGCGAAGGGTGTCATCGCAGGCACGTTCCATTCGGCTGCTTCCGTATCAAAGATATGCAGCCCGGCTGCCAGCCCCTCGCCAGCGGCAAAACGGTCCAACCCGTCTTGCGAGCCATCAAAAAACGACGCGATCCCGCATTCCGATTGCCGCAGCGCCCAGTCGAGCAGTGGGTCGTGTGACCCCAAAAAAACCGCCGGGCGCGGCTTGTCCGACGCGGCCGCGGTCACTTGCCCCTGCGCCAGCCAACGATGCACCGCCTGTTCCGGGAACAGCAGCTTTCCCGTGGCTTTTGAGCAGGGCACGGTGCCGTTCGAGGCTAGGTCATAGACCTTGCGTTCTTTGATCCGCAAAAGCTCCGCCAATTCGGGCACGGTGAGGTAGCGCTCTTGAGAGGTGGGGGGCGTATCCATCAGGTGTGTGACTCGGCAGTGGATCGAGAGGTTGTTGTCGGCAAACCTAGACGGTCAGTTGGCATTGGGAAAGAAAAGCTGTTGGCCGTCGCGGGAATATGCGCCAATCGCCGTTTGCCCGGCCTCGGACAGAAGCCAGTCGATAAATACCTGTCCGTCGTCGGCGTTCGCGGTTGGGCACGTTTCCGGATTTACAAGCATTACGCCATACTGGTTGAAAAGCGCCGGGTCTCCTTCAACGGCGATTTCGAAATCCGCCTTATTGCCAAAGCTGATCCAGGTCGCGCGGTCGGTCATCGCATAGGCACTCATGCCAATCGCGGCGTTCAGTGTGGCGCCCATGCCCGATCCCGTTTCGCGGTACCAAGTCCCAGAGGCGTCAGCCGGGTCAATGCCGATGGCATCCCACAGCGAAAGCTCTTTCTTGTGCGTGCCACTGTCATCTCCACGCGACGCGAAGAGTGCGTTTTTCTCGGCCAATGTGGTCAGCGCCGCCCCGACATCGGCACCGCCTTTGATCCCTGCCGGGTCTTCAGTTGGTCCGACGATGACGAAATCGTTGTACATCAGGTCAAACCGTTCCACGCCGTAGCCTTCGGCAACAAACGCGTCTTCCGACGCCTTTGCATGCACGAGTAGCACATCGCCGTCGCAATTCTGCGCGTTGCGAATGGCTTGGCCAGTGCCAACGGCAACAACATTGACCTCGATACCCGTCTCCGCGGTAAAAGCCGGCAGAATGTGATCATACAGCCCGGAATTGGCGGTAGAGGTGGTCGATTGCACCAGAATACGTTCCGCGAACGCCGGTCCGCTCAATGCAAGGCAAGCCATCGCCGCCAAGGACAATCCAAACCGCATCACGATCTTCCTCGCTACAATACCATCAGGTTCGACAGATACGCCCGCGCAGCAGCAGAGCGGGGGGCATGAAAGAACTGGTCAGCTGGGCTGTGTTCCGCAACTACCCCTTCGGACAAGAACGCTACGCTGTCGGCAAGACGCCGTGCCTGACCAACGTCATGGGTGACAAGAACAACAAGCGTGCCGTGCTGGCGTTCTTCGCAAAGGATGTCTTCGATCATCCGCGCCGAGTTGGGGTCAAGGCTCGCCGTCGGTTCGTCCAGAAACAGCACGCGCGGCCGGATCGCCAGGGCGCGGGCAAGTGCGAGCCGCTGCTGTTCGCCACCCGACAACAACCGTGCCGGTTGCTTGTTGCGGCCTTCGAGTCCGACCCGTTTCAGCAAGGCATCGCGAAACGCCGGATCTGCCGCGCGGCGCGACTTCAACACGAAATCCACATTCGCCGCCACGGACCGGCGCAGCAGTACGGGTTTTTGAAACACCATGGCTTGCGACACCCGGTCTGACGCAGACGGCGCGGACCCACGCCACAGCACCCGTCCTGCGCCTGCATTGATCAACCCGTGCAGCAATCGCAGTGTCAGGCTTTTGCCAGCCCCGTTAGGTCCGATCAGGCAATGAATGCCAGTGTCGGGCAAATGCAACGTCAGACCCCGGATCAGCGCTGTGTCTTGCGTGCCATACCGCAAATCCTCTGCCGACAGCCCGGTTCGGGCATCGAGGTCAAGATATGTGGCCGTATCACGCATAGGCGGCCCGCGTAGCAGTGGCCCGCACCGAATACACCATGGCATTCACGATCAGCGCCAGCGTCATCAGCACCATGCCCAAGGCTAGCGCGAGGGCCAGTTGGCCCTTGGACGTCTCAAGCGCGATGGCAGTGGTCATCACACGGGTCAGATGGTCGATATTGCCACCTACGATGATCACCGCACCCACCTCGGCAATCGCGCGGCCAAACCCGGCCAGCGCAACGGTCAATAGCGCATAGCGCCCGTCCCAGACCAGCGCCTGCACCCGTTGCACGCGCCCCAGCGCGAAAGAGAGGAATTGATCGGCATATTCGTTGTCCAGATCCTCCAACACCTGCCGCGACAGGGCGGCCACGATTGGCGTGATCAGCAATGTCTGCGCGATGATCATGGCGGTGGGGGTATAGAGCAGACCTAGGAACCCCAGCGGGCCGGAGCGGGACAGGTAGAGGTAGACGAACAGGCCAACTACAACAGGCGGCAACCCCATCAGAGCGTTCACCAGAACCAAAGCCGCGCCGCGCCCGCGAAACCGCGCTGTTGCCAGCAACGCGCCCAGCGGCAGGCCCAGCAAACAGGCCAGAACGGTTGCGCTGACGCTCACGTAGAGCGACAGGGCGACGATCTCGATTAGATCGGCGTCACCGGACAGAACCAAAGCTAGGGCAAGGCCAAGCGCCTCGTTGATGCTTTGCATGAATCTCGTTGTCGTGCAGAATTTACGGCTTTCCCATGTTGTTTCGGAAATTATGCAAGATCAATGAAAATCAGCGAAACCCGGGGGCCAAACGCATCGTCCTTTGGTCGTAGGGCGGATTGGCGCCGCGCCGTTTGACCGGTTAGGGTCTTAGGATGAAGGGGGCCAGATGGCGGATCATGATCTCAGAGACGGCGAGTTGGCGACAGGTGCCGAACCACGCGCGGATGCAACGCTCCAGTTCATCGGCGTCATCCGCACGCCTTTTGTCACACGTGACCTTTGCCCGCGGCAAGGCCGTCTGGACGGGCCGGAATGCCGGTTAGAGCTGTATGACGATTGGCATCGCGCGCTGGAGGGTATCACCAAGTTCCAAAGACTTGATGTTCTCTACTGGCTGCACCAATCGCGCCGCGATCTGGTTCTGCAAAGCCCGCGCCATGATGGCAAAACCACTGGCACCTTTGCGCTGCGTTCGCCCGTGCGGCCCAATCCCATCGGCCTGTCCACCGTGCGCCTGATCCGCCGCGATGGCGGAACGCTGATTGTGGCGGGTCTCGATTGCCTTGACGGCACACCGCTCGTCGACATCAAACCCAACCGCTGCGAGTTCACGCCGCAAGCGCCGGACAAAGCCGCGGATCGGCCCTGATCGTTAAATCGCCTGCTGCAAAGCCAGCCCAAGCTTGTCGATGGCCTGCATCCAGCCGCCTTCGCCAGCTGTGCCTGTTGGCACACCAACATGAACCATGGTCATCCGGGTCTGCCCACCTTCTTCGGTCAATTCGACGATGACCTCGGTGATATCAGGATGACCCGCCGGCATGCCCATCTGTTCGGGCGGGATGATCGTTCCGTGTTCGTCACACATGCTTTCGGTGTAGACCAGCCGGGTGGGCGCCGTGATTTCCTTGTAAACGCCGTTGAACCACATCGACATCGTGCGGTCGGGCATCTGCATCTCCATGCAGATCTTGCGGGTGCCTCCGACGGTCACGTCCATTTCAGTGACCGGCACGCTCATCCCGTTGGGTCCGTACCATGTCTGAAACAACGCGGCGTCGGTCCACATGCGCCAGACCAGGTCAATGGGCGCATCAAAAACGCGTTCGATCTTCACCCAAGTGTCGGTGTCAGTCACGGGGTGGCTCCTTCAAATGTTGTAGTACAGCGTCCATCGCATCGAACCGGGCCTCCCAGATGTGGCGGTATTGCTCGGTCCAGTTGGCCACGTCCTGCAAGGGTTGCGGATTGAGCGTGCAGGGGCGGAACTGCGCATTGCGTCCGCGCGTGATGAAACCTGCATTCTCCAGAACCCGGATGTGCTTCGAAATCGCAGGCAGAGACATCTCAAAAGGTTCCGCCAATTCGTTGACCGTTGCGGCGCGCGTTGCAAGCCGGGCGAGAATGGCCCGACGTGTCGGGTTGGCGAGGGCAGCAAATGCCGCATCAAGTTGGTCTGCATCGGACATGCCGCCAGTATTTAACTGACATGTTAATTAATCAAGTGGTTAATTAAAGTGAAGTCGCAAAAGAAAAAGGCCGCCCAAACGGACGGCCTTTCGAAAAGATTTGAAAGTGCGATTAACGCTTGGAGAACTGGAAGCTCCGGCGCGCCTTGCGCTTACCGTATTTCTTACGTTCCACCACGCGGCTGTCGCGTGTGAGGAAACCAGCAGCTTTCAAAGCGCCGCGCAGCGAGGGATCATAAAGCTGCAACGCTTTGGAGATACCGTGCTTGACCGCACCGGCCTGACCGGACAGGCCGCCGCCTTTGACAGTTGCCATCACGTCGAACTGATCGGCAACGCCTGCCACATCGAACGGCTGACGCAGGATCATCTGCAGAACCGGACGTGCGAAGTACGCGTTCATCTCTTTGCCGTTCACGTTGACCTTGCCAGAGCCCGGCTTGATCCAAACGCGTGCAACCGCGTCTTTCCGCTTGCCTGTGGCATAGGAACGGCCCAGCTCGTCGCGCTGCGGCTCACGTGGGGTTTCAACCACTTCGGGTGCTGCGTCTACACCAGCGACGGTGTTCAGCTCTTCCAGGGAATTGAGTTGCTCAGCCATTAGTTCGCCGTCCGTGTGTTCTTGGAGTTCATGGACTTGACGTCCAGCACTTCGGGGCTTTGCGCCTCGTGTGGGTGATCACCACCGGCGTAAACGCGTAGGTTGGTCATCTGTTTGCGGGACAGGCGGTTGCCCGGCAGCATGCGCTGAACCGCTTTGGTCACAACCCGCTCGGGGTGTGCGCCTTCGAGGATCTGCTGCTTGGTGCGGGATTTGATGCCGCCCGGGTAACCGGTGTGCCAGTAGTAGTTTTCCTGACGCTTGTTGCCGGTCAGCTGGATCTTGTCCGCGTTGATCACGATGACATTGTCACCCATGTCCATGTGCGGTGTGAATGTTGCTTTATGTTTGCCACGCAGACGCATGGCGACGATCGACGCAAGACGGCCCAGAACGACGCCTTCCGCGTCGATCAGGATCCATTTCTTGTCGATGTCTGCTGGTGTTGCAGAAAAGGTTTTCATCTTGGGATGTCCCCGACTTTGGTGTTCCTGTGGGGTGCGCGGGCACCCCGGTCAATCCGATGCGCGGGTTATAAGGATCGCCGAAACGCAGTCAAGCGCAGTTTATCGGAATAAAAACATTGAAAACAATGGGTTGAAAATAAGGTATTATATTACCCCATGCAATTTTCGGTAGCTGACCGTTCAAAGCTCAAGTTTGCGGTACACGAGGAAGGGATCAAGCGTCGCGGGGTTTGCATTGCCGTCGTACCGCTCGGTTTCGCCAAACCCCAGACGGTCATAGAGCGCGAGCATAGAACTGTTCCCGCGCACGGTGTCGGCGTAGATCGTATCGGCCCCCAGTTCCTTGGCTTTTTCGATACGCATTTCGATCAACTTGCGGCCCAAGCCAAAGCCACGTGCCAGATCGCGAACGTATAGTCGTTTAAGCTCGGCCCGGTGATCATCGATCATGCGCATCGCGCCGCAGCCCAGCAAGTATCCCGAACTGTCGCGGGCCAGCACGATGCCACCGTTGGGCGGCAGGAATTGGTCCATCGCGGCGATACTGGACTCAACCTGCTCCTGGATCGATAGTTTCGGGCCACCGATATTCATCAAACGTTCAACAATCTGCGCGTAATACTCCGTCAAAATGTCGGAATACTCCGCCTTGTCAGGGGCGGTCTCGGCAAAGTTGAGGCTGATGTCTAGCGCCATGGGCGGGCCGTATATAGTGAGTCGCGCTACCCAGCCTAGCGCCGGCAACCTAAACGCGCGACAACTTTCTGATCATATTTTGGGCGTTTCAAACACTTATCTGTTCTGGAGGGTTTTGCAGCAGGTCGCGAAGCTGCTGCATGGCGCCCTCAAAACGGTCCAGCGGGATGTGGGCGTTTACGGCAATGCGTACCGCATGGGGGGTGCGGCTGTCGCGTAGGGCAAACTCTTCGGCAGAGCGGATCTGAATGTCCCGCATCTCGGCTGCTCGGCAAAACGCGGCGGCGCGCCAGCCTTGGGGGAGGTTCAGCCAAAGGAAGGGCACATCTTCGTGCCAGCTCAAATCAAAGCTTCCTAGTGCGTTCACGGCGGTTCTGACGTATCGCGCCATGTGGTTGCGGACCCGGTCCATTACCGCTTCCGCCTCGGGGTCGGTCAAAATACGCTCCGCGACCTGAGCGAGCGGTTGCGCCAAGCCAAAGAAGCCGTGTTCGGCGACCTGGCGCAGAACCGGGCCGCGCCCACGGGGTGCGATGGCAAATCCCATACGCAGGGCAGGGGTCAGCACCTTGGACAGTGATGCGACATGCCATGTCCGCTCTGGCGCCAGCAACCGATAGCTGAGCGCTGGGCTGTCCGTCCGCGAATAGCAATTGTCCTCGATAATCTGTACATCAAGCGCCCTGCACGCGCGCGCAATCTCGCGTCGGCGTTCTGTTGGGGTACACCCCAGCGTCGGATTGTGTACATCCGGAGAGGTACAAAGCACTTGTGCCAGCGTGTCCCGGATTGCGCGTTCCAGCGCATCTGGTACAATCCCATGCTTGTCGCAGGGCAAACCCACCGTGTTTGCGCGCAGCAGGTCACCGGCGCGCCGAAACCCGGGATAGGCCATTTCTTCGACCAGAATGGTTGGGCTGGGGCCTCTTAGGATCGCCTGAAGGATAACCCCCAACCCGTTCTGCGCGCCGTGAACCAGCACAACATCGCTTTCACTCAACCCACCCAATTGCATGTTGCGCAACCAATGCACCGCCGCTTCCCGCAAGGGGCGATAGGCGTTGCGCGTCGGGTAATGCAGCAGGCGTTCGGGGTTGATTTCGCCAACTTCTGCAAAGGCTTGCCGGAGCATGGCAACTTGACCAACATCCGGCAGCTGGGGGCTGACCAAGGATAATTTGCCATCGTTGATCGCGGTGCTGACATATTCCTTGGCGGGTTTGAATTGCTTGTGCGCACCACCTGACACAAAGGTGCCACGCCCAACCTCGGCCACCACGTGACCTGCATCCGTCAATAGCGTGTAGGCGCGCGCGACCGTGCCGGGGGTGATGCCCAAAGACCACGCCAATTCACGAACCGGGGGCAGTTTCGCCCCAACGGCGAGGTCCCCGGAGCGTATCGCAGATTGTATCGTGTCAGCCACGCGTTTGTACTTTGGTCCATTCGCCGTCTGAGGCAGCGAAATGATTTTTTCCGGCAGAATTGTATCGGACACAATCTTTCTCTGGATTCCGATTTGCACCAAATGTATCGCTTTTTGTATCGCGATACGCAGCTCAGTATCGTGATTTGAACAAATTGTGTCAATACATTTAAGGAGAACACCATGACACACACAACGTACGCACCCCAGCTCACTTACCTCGGGGAACAGACAACGCTTTCACCGTTGGCTGTCGCGGCGTTGCGCGTCGCGGTGACCCTGACAAAATGGTCCGAGCTGCGCCGCACGCGCATTCAGCTTGGGCATCTCGATGATCACCTCTTGCGTGACATCGGCCTGGATCGTCTGACCGCCCATAAGGAGGCCAGTCGTAAGTTCTGGTTCGTGTAATCCCTGCATGAACCAGACCTCTTCCACTTGGGGCGTAAAGACCGGCTTTGCGCCCCATTTTTCGTGTTATCAAACATGAAAGAACACAAAACCCATGTTGTCTGCCTTGAGACCGATGTTCACACAATTCGATCAAACGCTTCCATGGAGAAAACCAGACGACACATTCTGAGTTTTTGCAGCGTGACTGGTTTGCGAACAGGTGCGGATGTCCGACCAAAAATCGCTAATCTCCGCTTGGCGAATGTGTTTCGGGGCGTGGTGGGTGCAATGCCAAGGGTAGCGCTGCCAAAATAAAGCACATTTTCCGCAAATTCGTCATGTTCACGTCGGGTTCATGTCCAACAATGATCGTTGGACCGAAGGGAGTTTGGCGTGCTTTTCATTTCTCGAAATACGGTGCTTGCCTTCGTATTGGCATGTACGTTGCTGTTTCTATTCGGTTTCACATACCAACCATTCGAACCTGAGGCCCCGCAGTATTCACCCGATTTGGCTGAACGCAATCGAACGTGGGAGCGCCTTTGCACGGCGACTGATTGCAACACCTTGCCAATGAATTTTTTCACAATCGCGTTGTCACCCGGAATTTACGACACACCATCCGCCCGAAGCGTTCGATTGTATATGCCGTTGGACGACTCGGGTCGTCCTATCGAGCCAGGATGGGGCATGCCTAGAACAGCTGCTGAATATCACCCGAATGGCCGCGCTCTGCGCCAATACTATGCAGGACGCAATTTCGAGATAATTTGCTGTGCAGAGGAGCTAAGCGACAAACTCGGTCTGAATGCGGATTCGGCGGATCTTATGATCAATTACGTGAATTGGTTTGGCGCAACACAGCATCAGAATCTTTTGGGCGCACACCTGTATGGTCGCATCAGTTCGGCAACCGACCTAGTGATCGATCCAAGCGACCCGCCAATGGAATTTTTCGAGGATTACACGGATCATTTCTGGCGTGTGACCCATCGATATCAATTGAGCGGCGATCGCATTGACGGGTTCCACGAATTCTTGTCGAAGCAGCCATTGGTGGCAGGGCGCCATTTGTATGCTCAGTGCAATGGATCGACCTGCACGATTTACACTCTGCAAAATCAAGACGACAGAATGGATATGCCACATATCCAATTCAGTGTTGGTGGAGGGGTCGAAACGCTTGAGACCGGCTGTAAGACGCGCGCTCTGGGAGGAGAGTGCGTGACGGTAGACGGGATTCTGCGTGACATGGCAGACACTGCCGCGTTTGTTCGTTCGCTGAATGCAAGTTTGCTTTCTCCGAACTGATTGAACGTCTCGACAAACGGCAACCATCGTTTGGAAGCCCGCGTCGTCTTTATGCGATAAACCGGCGATCAGTTCGCCTCAGCGGAAACGAATTCCCATTCAAAGGTTTTCTTTGGGGTGGTCCGCCACTTCATAAATACCGCTTCAAGCAATACGCGCCAATCGTGCGAATCGTGGCATTTGAACGTCTCGGCTCGCTTCTGACAGTCGCCTTGCGCTCGCTGCGACGAGCCAAAGCGTGTCATTTGAGATCACAACCTAATTGCGTGACGAACATTCCGCGATATAGCGCGCTGCCCAGTCGCCGCTGACGTCATCCGACAGCTTTTCCGTCGGAATTTCAGTTCGCGCCGCCAAACCTGGATCTTGATCAAGCTTGCAAAGCAGGCGTTTCAAAACACCATGTGGATCAGCGCTGAGTTCCATATAGCGAACCGTGAGAGGCTTGATGCCGGTGCGGGCGAACCAATCGGTCCATTGCGCGTCAAATGCCTCGAATTCGGCCATGTGCTTGGCAATCGCAGCGCCGTCATAAACAGGATCTTTGTGCGGTGCTTGGCGTTCAATCTCGGCCCCGTCAGACCCCAGGTGCCAGAGACCCGTTTGTTCGGCTTTGACACGGGAAATCGCCTGTTCAAGTTTGTTGTCCCGCGTCAGATGAATAAAGAGTGTGGGCCCGAACACGGCTTCGATACACGCACCATCCGAGGCGAGGTCGGGCTTCAACGCGTGTAGTTGCTGCATGAAATAGGGGAAACTCCCGCGCTGCATGCGCAGGCCGAACTTGTCTGTGCCAGATCGGCCTTGTCTTAAGGCTTCGGCGACGATCCGGCGCAACGCGTCGCAGTCAGACGCATAGGCCGTGCTATCAATGCCGTAGGCTTCGATCCATCGGTCGATAGATGGCGTGTGAAAATAGGATTCTGGCTTGCCCGCTACGCCTGTTGCCGCCAGCAGACGACATAGCAAGGTGCTGCCGCTGCGCGGAGACGTGCATATCATGTAAGACGTTAAAGGCTTTCCTGTCCGACTCATGCTTTGGGCGGGATCGAGTAGGTCAGGCTGGCGCGCGCGACCGGGGCGTCCTGACCTTCGGAATATAGCAGCACATCTGTCACGCTGAGCGCTTTGCCCAGTTTCAGCAACCGGCAATGCGCCAACACATCCGCGCCCGCCTGGGGTTTGCGCATAAAATCGATGGAGCAGTTGGTGGTCACGGCCAGCGCCTCTTTCCCGATGCGCGACATCGTCGCGACATAGGCCGCCACATCAGCAAGGCTGAACATCGCGGGGCCGGATACCGTGCCGCCGGGGCGCAGGTGCTGGTCCGACGCGTGCAAGCGCATCACCAGCACCTCCGCATCCAGCCGGTCGATGGAAAACATGCCTTTGACCTGCGGAAACACCTCGTCGAGAAACGCTGTCATCTCGTCTGCCGGAACCTTGATTACCACGCTTTCCTCCCCTGCCGTCAGCGACTAGAGTTGCGCCAAGTCACTGGGAGGACAAGATGAAACTCTTGGAACGTCGCGACACAAACGCGATCTGCCATTTGCATATGAACGCACCGGACCGCCTGAACGCGCTGTCGGATGAAATGCTGGCCGCGTTCAAGGCAGAATTTGACGCGCTTCAGACCGATACATCTGTGCGCGTTGTGGTTATTTCGGGTGCAGGCAAGGCGTTTTGCGCGGGCCATGATCTCAAGCAGATGACCGCCGGTCGACAGGCCGAGGATGGCGGTAAGGCCTATTTCAAAGACCTGTTTGATCGTTGTGCAGAGGTGATGACCGGTGTCCAAAAACTGCCTCAGCCAGTAATCGCACAAGTGCACGGCATCGCCACTGCTGCCGGATGCCAATTGGTGGCGTCTTGCGATTTGGCGGTCGCTGCAGAAGGCACGCGTTTTGGGGTAAACGGGGTGAATATCGGGCTCTTTTGCTCGACACCGATGGTGGCGCTATCGCGCAACATCCCGCGCAAACAGGCGTTTGAATTGCTGGTGACGGGCGAGTTCCTCGACGCAGAGGCCGCCAAAGACCTTGGCCTGATCAACCGTGTTGTCCCCGCCGACACGCTGGAGGTGGAAACAAAAGCGCTGGCGGAAAAGGTCGCGTCCAAGCTGGGTGTGGCCGTTAAAATCGGCAAACGCGCGTTTTATGAACAGGCCCAGATGACACTGGAAGACGCATACGCCCACACTGGGCAGGTCATGGTCGAAAACATGCTGCACCGCGACACCGAGGAGGGTGTCAGCGCGTTTTTGGAGAAACGCCCGCCCAACTGGACGCAGTAGGCCTTGGAGCACGGCAAATTGCATCTGCGCCCGGGCATGGCCGTTGGGCTGCTCGGCGGGTCGTTTGACCCGGCCCATGCGGGGCATGTGCATCTGACGCGCACAGCGCTCAAACGCTTCGCTCTGGATCGTGTGATCTGGCTCGTCTCGCCGGGAAACCCGCTGAAAGACCGTGGGCCAGCACCTCTCGACCAACGCATGGCGCAAGCGCGCGCGGTGATGCAATACCCGCGCGTGATCATCAGCGATATTGAAGCTCAGGTCGGTACGCGCTACACGGCGGCCACACTGGAGGCTTTGCAAAGCGCGTATCGCGGGGTGAATTTCGTTTGGCTGATGGGGGCGGACAACCTGCAGCAATTCCACCGCTGGGATCGCTGGCAAGAAATTCTGCACCGCGTGCCGCTGGGTGTGCTGGCCCGCCCCGGTTGGCGGCAAGCGGCGCTGCATTCCCGTGCCGCACGTCAGTATCGCGCCGCGCGCATTTCGCTTAGAGCCGCGCCGCTTTTGGCGACTTGCCAAACGCCCGCATGGTGCTTTGTGAACATGCCGATGATGCCCGTCAGCTCCAGCCAAATCCGGGCGCAAGGCACATGGAGCTGACCTGCGTCAGCGCGCCCCGGCTGCTCACCAAACCGTGTGCTTGTCACGCTGTTCCGACTGGGGTTACATCCCGGCCATGAAACGGGGGATTTCACGTCGCGGCTTTCTGGGAGGGCTGGCTGTTGCGGGTCTGGGCCAAAGCGCCTGGGCGCAATCGGCACTGGCCCCGCTCAGTTCGCTGCGGCCTTCTGGCCGCAACTCCGACCTGCTCAAGACCTACCAAGCGCCCCTGACCGAACTGGTGGCGGCGTCTGGCCTGCCTGGGAAAGTCAGCGTTCAGGTGGCAGACGTGAAAACCGGTCTGGTTCTGGAAAGCCACAACCCGTTGCGCGCGCTGCCACCGGCCAGCGTCGCCAAGGCTCTGACCGCCTGTTATGCGCTCGACCGGCTTGGCCCCGGCTTTCATTTCCGGACGCGTGTTCTGGCCACGGCACCGGTCACCAACGGGCGGATCGACGGTGATCTGATCCTTGCAGGTGGCGGGGATCCGACGCTCGACACCGATGCGCTGGCAGAGATCGCCAAACGCCTGCGGGAAGAAGCGGGTGTAACCGAGGTCACCGGCCGGTTCCTGATCTGGCACGGCGCGTTGCCAGCGCTTGATTACATTGACGAGGAACAGCCCTACCAGGTGGGTTACAATCCGGCGATTTCTGGCCTCAACCTGAATTTCAACCGCGTGCATTTTGAATGGAAGCGCGCGGGCGAGGGCTATTCGGTGACGATGGACGCGCGCTCTGAAACGCTGCGACCTGCGGTGCGGTCCGCGCGCATGCGGATCGAGCCGCGGAAATATCCGATATACACCTACGCTGATGGTGGCAGCTTTGACGACTGGACGGTCGCGCGCGGCGCGCTTGGCAAAAGCGGTGCGCGTTGGTTGCCCGTACGCAAACCTGCGCTCTACGCGGCAGAGGTGTTCCAGACGCTGACGCGGTCCAATGGGATAGTTCTGAAGTCGGCCCAGACGATCGATGCGCTTCCGGCCAATACGGTCACGCTGATCACCCATGAAAGCGCACCGCTGCGCGTGATCCTGCGCGACATGCTGCGCTATTCAACCAATATCACCGCGGAATGCGTCGGCATGGCCGCGACACATGCTACAAACGGCCCCGTGACGTCGTTGAGAGCCTCTGCGGATGCAATGAACCAATGGGCCAAGGACACGCTTGGTATGTACAACCCAGCACTCGAAGATCACTCTGGCCTGGGCGACGACAGCCGTGTGTCTGCCCGCGATATGGTCATTGCGCTCACAGCTGCACGCAAGGCAATGGGGATCAAACCACTCCTTAAAGCGCACGCCCTGCGCACCGAAGACCGCAAGGTGATCGAGGATCACCCGGTGAAAGTACATGCGAAAACCGGCACATTGAATTTTGTCAGCGGGCTTGGTGGTTTCATTGACCTGCCCGACGGCACAGAATTGGCCTTTGCCTATTTCTCAGCCGATCTGCCCCGCCGCGATGCGCTGACCCGGGACCAACGCGAACGCCCTGACGGCGGGCGTACCTACAACACCCAATCCCGCAAGCTTCAGCAGCGACTGCTCAACCGTTGGGGTATTCTTTACAGCGGATGAACCGAACATCCGGTCCAGTCCTTCTTTGGTTCACAAATACCTCGGGGGTCTGGGGGCAGCGCCCCCAGTTGGTCGGCCTGCGCCAGCAGGTCGAACCGAAATTTACGTCAGACGCATATGGCGCGCGCGCGACCCGCGTTCGATGGCTGCCGCGTGCAGCCGGTCGATATCCAGCTCGTAGCGCACCTCTTCGAGCAGCCGCAATTCCGTGTCTTTCAACGTCCCGTCCGCTGCAGCCACATCGCAGCTCAGCGCGTAAGCTGTCTCGAACAAACGTTCCGGCAGGTTGTCGCGGATAAGCCCAAACAGGGCGTCAAGCCCGTCTTCCTGTTCGAACAGGTCAAACACCAGGCCCGACATCATCGGAATGCGGCTCTCGTCGTAGTCGGCAAAGATGGGCAGGTTGTTCACCGCCGAATAGATTTTGACCAATTCCGCTGTGCGAATGCTTTCGTCTGACGCTGAGACCGCAATCATCAGGGCCACAAGGCAATCCTGCGGGCTCATCGGGTGGGGAAATGTGTCGGACACGTGCGTCGCTTTCTGGCTGGGAGGGTCAACATCGATCAACTTATTGACCCGCCCGTCCCGCCGCAATAGGGAGTGCGCTTTGTGAGCGCGCACAATCCCGTGCGCCTGAACCGGAGACGGAACCCATGTCAAACCTGCGTGAAGCTGCACTGTCCTCAAAGGCCTGGCCTTTTGAAGAGGCGCGGCGGCTGCTCAAACGGTTTGACAAAAAGCCGCCGGAAAAGGGTTATGTGCTCTTCGAAACCGGCTACGGGCCGTCAGGGCTGCCTCATATCGGCACCTTTGGCGAGGTGCTGCGCACCACGATGATCCGGCGCGCGTTTGAGGTGATCAGCGACATTCCGACCAAGCTCATCTGTTTTTCGGATGACCTCGATGGCATGCGCAAGGTGCCCGGCAACCTGCCGCAGCAGGACATGCTCGCCGAACACCTGCAAAAGCCGCTGACAACTGTGCCCGACCCATTCGAAGAATTCGAAAGCTTTGGTCATCACAACAACGCC
>CAZCOX010000054.1:12240-15791 GCA_964500115.1 uncultured Rhodobacterales bacterium | reverse complement strand
TTTGTTGCAGGGCTTGAAAGTGGCGCGCGGAACATGATCGGGATCGGTGTCGCAACTGGTGCCGCCGGTATCATCGTTGGCACCATCTCTCTGACCGGTGCACACCAGATCATTGGTCAGGTGATCGAGGCGATCGCGGGCGGCAATCTAATTATCCTGCTGATCCTCGTCGCTGTGCTGTCGTTGATCCTTGGCATGGGCCTGCCGACGACCGCCAACTACATCGTTGTATCGTCGCTTATGGCCCCTGTGATTGTCAGCGTCGGCGCACAGTCCGGTTTGATCGTTCCATTGATCGCGGTGCACTTATTCGTGTTCTATTTCGGGATTTTAGCGGATGATACGCCACCAGTGGGCCTTGCCGCCTACGCAGCAGCGGCCATCTCGCGCGGAGACCCGATCAAGACAGGCGTTGTGGGCTTCAGCTATGACATCCGCACGGCTCTGCTGCCCTTTATGTTCATCTTCAACACCGACCTGTTGCTGATCGATGTCGGGTTCGCGAAAGCCATCCTTGTCTTCTTCGTCTCACTGATTGCGATGCTGGTCTTTGCGGCGATCACCCAAGGGTACTTCATCGCGAAGACCCGAAAATGGGAGGCAGCGGTGATGGCCCTGATTGTGTTCATGCTGTTCCGACCGGACTTCTTCCTCGACCAGTGGCAAGACAAGTACACCGAAACCACCGGACCAGCCGCGCTGACTGCTTTGGAAGAGTTACCCGTCGGCGAAACGGCACGATTGCGCATTTCGGCACCTGACTTTGACACAGGTATCGTTGGCGACATCACAGTCACCTACGTGCCCGAAGCCGAAGGCGACGCCACCACACGTCTGGATGCGGTCGGTCTGACGCTGATGCAGGATGGGGATATTCTGGGTCTCGACGAGCCCTTCCCCGGCACGCCGTACTTTGATCAATTGGCCAATGACTATGATTTCTACGGTGATGAGCCTGCGCAAATCGTGGCGGTACAGGTCGAAAACGACAGAATGCCGAAAGAAATCTTCTTCATCCCGGCGCTTCTGCTGTTGCTGATGATCGTCATGATCCAGCGGCCCCGCGCCACACAACCGGCATTCTAGGAAAGGCTTGGGTCATGTTCAAAACCGTTCTCATCCCGGTCGACATTTCGGTCCCGGAAGACACGCAAAAGCTGCTGCAAGCGGCCAAGTCGCTGACCAAAGACTGGGACTGTGACATTCACATTGTCACTGTCATCCCAAATGTCGGAATGCCGATTGTAGGATCGTATTTTGACGAAAAGTACGAAAGCGAAACGCGGATTGCCGTTGAAAAGGAACTGGATGCGGCAATTGCTTCCGCGCAGATTTCAGCCGAAAGCGCGGTACTGAATGGCACAGTCTATGATTGTGTCATCTCTCACGCGACGAAAATCGATGCTGATTTCATTATCATCGGCGCGCACCAACCAGAGTTGCGAGACTACCTGTTGGGCTCAAACGCAGCGCGCGTTGTGCGGCATTCCAAGCAGTCGGTTCTGGTTCTGCGCGGATGAAAGTATGGGCCGTGGGTATTACGCCCCGGCCCACTCTTCCGCGATCAGATCAATCGAGAACCTAGTCTTTCGAGCATTTTGAGGCATTGTGCCAATTGCTCAATCTCCAGGTATTCGTCCGCCTTGTGAGCCTGATCAATCGACCCAGGACCGCAAACAACCGCGTCCATGCCCAGTGATTGGAAAATTCCGGCTTCGGTGCTGAACGAAACAACGTCAGTTCCATTCGCGCCCGTCAACTCGGACACGATGCGAACCGCCTCGTTTGGGTCGCTCGGCAGCAATGCGGCAACCTCTCCGATGACTTCAGTTTCAATAGCCGCTTGCGGGAAAACGGCCCGCATCTCGGGCAGCAGAACATCCGCGCAATAGTCGTTCAGGTGGCGTTTCACAAAGTCGGCATCACCCGGCGCGACCGGGCGCATTTCCCAATCCACCTGCGCTTTGGGTGCGATGACATTGTGAACGCTTCCCCCGTGCAGCGTTCCGATGTTTAGCGTCGTCCACGGCGGGTCGAACGGGCTGTCTGTCGGCGCGCGGCGGATCAGCTCATCGCGAAGCGCCAGCAAACGCGCCACGTAGCGCACGGCATATTCAACCGCATTCACACCCTGTTCGGGTCTGGAGCCGTGCCCCTCCAAACCTTGGAACCGCGTCGTGTATTCGCAGCAGCCTTTGTGCCCTTCTATCACCCGCATTGACGTCGGTTCACCAATGATTGCGAGGCCCGGTCGCAAGCCGCGCTCGGAAAGCGCCTCGACAAGATGTCTTGCGCCAAAGCACCCGGTTTCTTCGTCATAGGTGAATGCGAAATGCAGCGGGCGCGTTCGAACCTGCTCGGCAAACGCAGGTGCCATGACAAGCGTGGCGGCAATGAAGCCTTTCATGTCGCACGTGCCACGACCGTAAAGGCGGCCGTCGCGCTCAGCCATTTCGAACGGATCGGTGGACCAATCCTGATCCGACACCGGCACCACGTCGCTATGACCCGACAACACGATGCCGCCATCGGTTTCCGGCCCAAGCGTTGCAAAAAGATTGGCTTTGTTTCCGGTCTCGTCTTTCAGAATATCAACGCGTGCACCGGACTGCTCCAGTCGATCCGCAAGATAGTCGATCATCGCCAAGTTGCTGTCGGCGGACACGGTCGGAAAGGCGATCAGGTCTGACAAGACCTGTTTGGTCTGATCGATCACGACCTCACTCCTTCACAAAGAGCTGCCGTTCGAAATTGCAAAAGGGCTCCGCAGGGCCGTCTTCGCGAATGAGGATGGTTTCCGTGGTTTCCAAACCCCAGGTGTCCATCCAAAGGGCTGGCATGAAGTGAAAGGTCATTCCCGGGCGCAAGACTGTGGTGTCCTCCGTACGGATCGATGCCGTGCGCTCACCCCAATCGGGCGGATAGCTCAACCCGATCGGATAACCCATGCGCCCTGAACGTTCGATCCCATGTCGGCCCATCACGTCCATGAACGCGTTGGCAATATCGCACGTTCGGTTGCCCGCGCGCGCGGCGTCCAAGCCTGCTTCGATCCCTTCGATCTGAGCCGCCTCAACCCGCCGCATTTCATCTGGCGGCGCACCAAGGAAAACGGTTCGGCAGAGCGGGGCATGATAACGGCGATAGCAGCCCGAAAGCTCAAAGAACGTCGCTTCACCCTTTTGCATCGGTGCGCCGTCCCACGTGAGATGCGCCGCAGTGGCGTCCAACCCCGAGGGTGTGAGCGGCATGATCGCGGGGTAGTCGCCCCAGTCGTCGCCAACACCCGTGATGCCAGCATGCAGGATATCCGCCACCAGATCATTCTTGCGCACGCCTGGTTCCGCCCGCTCAATCGCAACTTGCATGACCCGTTCAGAAATCGACGCGGCCTTGCGAATGAATCCAATCTCTGCATCGGATTTCACCAACCTCTGCCAATTCACCAGCGCCGTTGCATCTACGAGCGTCGCATCGGGCAGTTCGTCTGAAAGAACCGCATGGGCTTTGGCCGAGTAGTAGTAGTTCTCCATCTCGACCCCGATGCGCGC
>CAZCOX010000054.1:0-12140 GCA_964500115.1 uncultured Rhodobacterales bacterium | reverse complement strand
TCGTACTCGGCAACGTCAAACGGGGCTTTTGTCATAAGTAGGTCTTCCCCAAATTCGTTGACATTGGGCCATAATGCTTTGCCGTTATGCGGCACTCACGCAAACGGGTCATTCAGAATGCCGACAATTGGCATCAAAAATGCGCCGCCTTCGGCACTGCTCGCAACTTCAAAAAACGCATCCGTTGCATCAACTGCCGCGTTGATGCTGGCTTGTGTGCCATCGAACAGCTGCATGACGGCGATGGCATCTTCGACATCGGACATCCCTTTGTTCACGGCGAAATACGTGCCGATGTCGGTCTTGTTGGCGAGATAGGTGCGATCCGCTTGTTGCTGCGCGATAAACTCTGGCGTTGCATCATCCGGCGGCGGCGCTTTGGCACCGTCCAATACCGCAAGGATAAATTGATCCCGACCAACCGACCCTTGGTTCAAGACGTTGACCCAAAAATCGAACCCAAGCTGGTCTGGTATGCGGCCTAAGACGTTGCCGTAAACTTCTGTTGCGAAATCGCTGTTGCTTAGGTCGGAAGGATACGTCGCGCGGGTTTCGTCCTGATCGATGAACAGGCTGGCCGTTTCCTTGAGCGTGACGCCGTTGGCAAAAGCCGTACCCCAGAAAGACAGCCCAACTGCATCCGGGGCGCGGTTGAAATAGGCGATGTAGAGTTCAATGAAACTTTCCAAAGCCTCGGCCGACACACCTGCCAGGCCACCAAAAGACTCCAGACTGAAAAGGTTGCCAAAGCTGTCGATTTCGAAATCAAGCAATTCAATGGAGTCCAGCCTGTCCGTGCCAAACGTGCCTGCACGATCTGTCACAGTTGTTCCATTGGGGCCAATGGTCAGGGTGTAATTGTCTTGATCGCCTTCGTAGTAAGCCACGTCCCGGCCTTCACCGCCCTCCAACGTGTCGTTCCCTTCGCGACCGCGCAGGATGTCATCGCCCTCGCCACCGCTCATCACATTGTTGGCTTCGTTTCCGGTCAGTACGTCTTCCTGTGCTGTGCCAACAACGTTTTCAATGCCGGTAAATGTGCTTGCTTCGGAGTCACGACTGACCATTGACGTCGCGATCTCGATAGCAAAGCTCGGCACATCGCCATCCTCTTCGCCGGTTGGCAAACGTAGATCGAGGTCGGACGCGTTGCGCGCGTAAAAGGGATCGGATCGCAGAACGTCCAATGGCGTTATGCTTTGACCATCAAAGCTGCGCGCGCTTTGACCACCACCCTCGGCCCAGACCAGCGTGCTACTCTCAACCTCGCGAGTTACAAAACCGCGTTTGAGGTCAATGATCACGGAAAGCGTGCGTCCTCCCCCCTCTGCCGCATCTGTCCCACTGGAAAAATCGAGCGTATCGATCCCTGCGCCGCCATCGACATCGAAGAGGTCTGTGCTGACCAGAAACAGATCGTTACCAGCGTCACCGTTCAATTCGTCAACACCAGCAGCGCCACCCAAACCACCGGCGATCAGAATATCGTTTCCGCCACCACCGTTCAGCGTATCGGCGCCCGCATCGCCAGACAGAATATTTGCCGCACCGTCGCCGGTGATCCGGTCATTCAGTTTGGTTCCAAAAACATTCTCGATGGAGGTCAGCGTGTCGGACTCACTGCCGCGACCACCGGAGTTTTGCGACAGGTCGACGACCGCCGCAGCAAAGACTGACGCTATAACGCCGCCCTCGGGCCCGTCTGCTGCAGCAAAGCTGTAGTCAACCGCATCGGTCCCGGAACCACCGTCGATGCTATCATTCCCCAAGCCACCGTTGATGGTGTCATTTCCGTCTTCGCCCAACAGCGTATCGTTGCCGCTTCCGCCAAAGATCTGGTCATCACCGTCGCGGGCCTCCACGCGATCGTTTCCAGCCAGAGCGCTAATCCGGTCGGCAAAACCGGTTCCGGTTATCGTGTCTGCCAGATCGGTCGTGACCAGCGCTTCGATCCCGGTAATGCTGTCGAGATCAATACTTTCAGCGTTCCTGCTGTCGCCTTGTGAAATGGCCGAACCAGACCCAGACAGATTGACGGTCACACCTGAAGTAACGTTTGGATCAAGGATCAACACGTCGTAGCCGCCACCGCCCGACAGTGCGCCTTCCATCCGGTTGATTAGGAAAACGTCGTTACCAGCATTGCCCTGCACCTCTTGTTCAGCGCTGGAATTGACCTCGATGCGGTCATCCCCGTTGCCGCCAAAGGCCGAGCCGCCGTTCCCAAGGATGATCGTGTCATCACCGTCATCGCCGTAGAACGTCGGGCTTTGCGTGCCGTCGCTTTGAACGGATGCCAAGTAATCATTGCCGCCAAAGCCACGTATGATCGCGTCACCGCCAGTGCCCCATTCGACAAAATCGTCATTTTCGCCGAAGAGGTATTCTTCAAATCCATCGACATTCACAGTCGTACCGCGCGCGTCGCGGGGGCGGCCGGTGTCATCTTTGTCAGCGGCGATGATACGCAAATTGCCGGAGCCGCTCGACGTCAGCATGACGAATTTCACATCACCGATGGGGCGGAGGTTCAGCGTGTCCAAACCGCCTTCGCCGTCGAAATTTCGGCCCAAGAACCCTGTCTCAGGGTTGCGTTCAGCGATGACAAGGTCGTTGCCATCACCGCCATACACTCCGTTCGAGCCCCACGCATAGATCGTGTCATTGCCCCCACCGCCGCTGACGCTGATCCGGTCAAATGCGCTGCCGTACCCATAGACAGTATCCGCTAAATCTGAGCCGACATAGCTTTCGATGTTCCTTGCAACGTCGGTTGCAATAACTCCGCCGTTCCCGTTCAGGCGATCGATCTCGCCTTCGGTCAAACCTGCCCGGATGACCAATGGCCCGGTTGGGCCTGAATCCTGCAACGCTTTGGAGGCGGCACCACTGTCCTCGCGATCTCCCATCGCATCAAGAACAGCGCGCTGAGATGTGCCATATGACAGCTCATCAAAACCTTCTTCGCCGTCATAGAGCTCTGCTGCGCCGTTGTCCGACGTATTCCCTGCCATCAGAAGATCGTTGTCTTCACCACCGCGCAACGTGTCGACGCCCAAACCGCCGATGAGCACGTCGCGGCCTGCATTGCCGAACAGTGCGTCATTACCCGCGCGGCCAGAAATCAGGTCTTGCCCGTCCCCGGTGAACAGCACGTTGTCTTCATTGCTGCCGTTCAGCCAGGTCACGCCGTCATGTTGGATGATGACATTCTCGATGCTGTGAAGCTCGGTCGTGCCCGACCGCAGAAAGCCGATCCCATCGATAAGATCCAGCCTGTCCGCCGGGTTGCGCCCGATATCGAAGACTTGGAACGTGTCGTTGCCGTCGCCGCCATCCAGTGCATCATCACCATCGCGCGGCACAAGCAGGTCATTGCCCGGACCGCCAAAGATAAAGTCATCCGACAACGTGCCCTGAATGCGGTCATCCCCGCCAAGACCGTAAACAACGTTCATGTTGTCAAATGTCTTGCCGTTGAGGATCAAACCATCAACCAGCGTGCCGCCTTCGTTCAGAAAAATCAGTTCGCTTTCGTCAGATGATGCTTCACCGGGCGGCCCGTTTGCATCCAAAACCGAGGTGCCAACAACCGCGTTTTCGAATTGTTCTTTGGTGAAGGTTTCCGTGCCGAAATCGAAATATTCAACGTTGGTGACGCGTTCTGTTCCCTCATTGGAACCGTGACCGCCGACATTGGTATGCGTGAAGATTAGAACGATCTCTTCATCAGGATCCGTGCTGTAACCTTCGCGTGTGAAATCGTATTCAGCCAATTCACCGGCAAACACCAACCGATCAATGCCGTCGCCACCGTCGATGATATCGTCGCCGGCGCTGGCGACGATGATGTCGTTGCCATCATTGGCCAAAACCTCGTCATCACCACCCCGCGGATCAAAGGCTTCATCACCACCTGTCCCATACATGGTGTCCTGACCATTGCTGTCCTCGGTCACGGGATCGCCAATTCGGATCGGGATACCGTCAAGTAATGCCAGCGCAGCAAGTTCTACCGTTTCGAACGTTTCTTCGAAGCGGTCAAAAACCTCTAACGACAGGTCGGTGAAATCCGGGATGTCGAAGAAATCCAGATCGACTTGTTCGAGCAAGTCTTCCAGTGCGTCAGCGACCTGAATGAAACCGTCGAAAATGCCCAAATCTGGGAAAAGCGGATCGAGCACATCTGCCAGAGCATCAAGTAGTTCATCGACCCGCAGTTCCTCCTGCAGAAACTCGATAGCAGGCCCGACAACAAGATCGAAAACCGCGCCTGCGGCGTCGAGCAGAGGCTGGATCGGCCTCAGAACGGTTTCAACAATATCGAGGACAATTCCCAACCCATCGAACAAGTCGGCAAACTCAGCAAGGTTTGCAAAGACCTCGCTCAGCGCCGAGAAATCAACAATGTCGAAATGATCAGCTAAGTCGTCCAGAAACGCTTTGGAGGCATCGTAGGCGTCAAAGACATCTTGCGCTTCACCGTCGATGCCATTGGCGAACGCGACGAAATCGTCGGCTTCCTCAAACAGCGCTTGCGCATCGTCCGCGCCAGGCCGCTCGATGCCTGCGTTTGGGTTGAGTTCGGGGATGCCGTTCGGCGTCGACACACGATCAAATGCATCCACAATTTCGGTAATCCCTGCCGACACGACGTCAAGTGTGTCATCCGCCGCAACGACCGCTGGTCGGATCGTGTTGTTGAACGCCAAATCCGCCTGATTGATGAACCTGAGGAGCGGTTCTATTTTCTGAGCGCGATCCGTTTCATCTTTGATGTCCGCGATCCGCGGTTGCAGCACCTCAAGCACTTCCTTGAGCGCTTTCGAAGACGGGCTGAGCGGCGCGACGTTTTCCGTCAGTTTCAGCGTCGTCAGAGCCGCCGCAAAAGCCGCATCCAAGGTTTTGATAGCCGAGCGAAACTCAAGATACCCGCGCGAGACAAGCCCGGCGACGTCAAGCGTCTCTCCAAGGTCATCAACATCTTTACGAACCGTGTTGAGCCTGCTGGTGGTGGTCGCCAAGTTTGATTGAAACGCCGTGAGCTCCGGGCCAGCCGCCATGTTCGTCCTTTCAATTCACTGATTGCGGCGCAAAGGGCACGCAAAAGAAATGTCGAACCACACGCTGTTTTCGTGTTGCGCGTTCAGTCCGCGAAAAAAGCAATCGTATTTAATGACCCTACGTCAGCCGGTCGCGTTCGTTAACAGTTTATTTTCAATCGGTTCCTTGCCAAGAACGCGACGCTGAAAACGAGCGTGCTCAGCGCCGTGACCAAAACGCAATAAGCTCACGCGCAATCCGCACGCGCCGGTTGGCAAAAATTGCCACGCGTAGCTCTTCCTGACCCAATGAGTTCGCTAAAGAGATTAGTGTCCCGTTGCTGAAATGGCGGTGGACCATACTGTACGGCAACCAACCGACGCCCAGACCTGCAAGAACCAGCTCTAGCATCCCGCTAGAAAACGCCGTGGCACAAATCGGATCGATACTCAGGCTCGGCGTGCCAAATGCGCGCTGCCCACGCCGAAGAACACGGCCGAAATAGCTGTCTTCTGGATATACGATGGACGGTGTGTTCGACGGAATACTTCCGTCGGCGCGAACGCTATAGCGCAAGGAACCACCGACGACTGGTACCAACAGGTCTGACGACCACTGACCCCGCAAGATACCGTCCCCGAAGTCGAACGATTGCGTATGCTCTGCCTCGTAACACAGAAACATGTCGGCATCGCCGCGCAGAAGCGCCGATGCACACTCATCAAGGTTTCTGGCGCGCAGTCGAATTCGCAGCCCCGGGAATGCAGCTTTCGCGCGCAAGGTCATGTCGGGAAAGCTTGAACACACCTGTGCGTGTTGCGCAGCGATCGTCACAAACGTCCGATCCCGTTCATGATTTGCTATATCTGTGCGCAACGCGCGTAATCGCGCGACGAGCGCGCGGATTTCTTGTTCGCGCGCGGAGAGAGCCTCACTGATCTCGATCCGGTTCGCCTGACGGTCCAACACCGGGTTCCCCAGCCAGTCTTCGAAACTCCGTATCCGCCTTGAAAATGCAGGCTGCGTGATGTTTCGACGCTCTGCCGCGCGGGTCATATTGCCTTCCTCCAGAAGGACCAGAATGTCGTCGAGCCACGTCAAATCCATAACCACCTCCGCATCAGTCATACAAACTGTATGGGCAGGCGTACGAAAAAGCATTTCTTATCTGCACCGCCACAGGTTTTGCTTTGAGTCGATTGCAAAACGAAAGGTGACTCGCGTGGCACAAATCGACCAGTTGTCAGAACGCACAACAGCTCTTCCCACAGACATCACCCAAAGCCTTTGCAAGGACCTGTCGGTCGTTCTCGCGAGGTTTCCCCGGATCAAACTGGGCCATTTGCCAACGCCACTTGAACCCATGGACCGGCTGAGCGAAGCCCTTGGCGGCCCGCGGCTTTGGGTGAAACGCGACGATTGCACGGGCCTGTCTTCCGGCGGCAACAAGACGCGCAAGCTGGAGTACCTGATGGCCGATGCGCAAAACGCAGGCGCAGATACGATCATCACGCAAGGTGCCACGCAATCGAACCATGCGCGTCAGACTGCGGCAGCAGCGGCAAAGCTTGGAATGGCCTGCCATATCCTGCTTGAAGATCGCACAGGCGCAAATGACGCGCCCTATATTCTGGGCGGCAACGTTTTATTGGACCGCTTGCATGGCGCGCCGGTTTCAAAACGCCCCGGCGGCGCTGACATGAATGCCGAAATGGAATCCCTTGCAGAAGACCTGCGAACCAAAGGCAAAAAGCCGTACATCATCCCGGGCGGTGGCTCCAATGCGATTGGTGCATTGGGCTACGTGAATTGCGCTCGCGAGCTTGCGGAACAATCCATCGAAATGGGGCTCAAAATCGATGCCCTCGTACACGCCACGGGCAGTTCCGGGACCCAAGCCGGATTGGTTACAGGACTTGCCGCCATCCAGAGTGATATTCACTTGCTCGGGATCGGCGTCCGTGCACCGCAGGAAAAACAAGAAACCATGGTGCACACCCTTGCCGTCAAAACGGCGGAGCATCTGCAAACGGGTCTCATGATCCCGCGAAACGCCGTGCGCGCCGATTGCAACTACGTCGGACCGGGTTACGGCAAGCCGACCGCCGGGATGGTCGAGGCCGTCAAACTGCTCGCACGAACCGAAGGATTGCTGTTCGACCCGGTCTATTCCGGCAAGGGATTGGACGGAATGATCTCTTTGATCCGCAAGGGATATTTCGACGGGATGGAGAACATCGTGTTCCTGCATACCGGCGGCAGTGCCGCCCTCTTCGGCTACCCAGAGATCTTTGATCTTCCCGGTTACGAAAACTGATCAAAACAAAAACCAACATGGAGTCTCAAACAATGAACAAGACAAAAACACTGTTAGGCGCTGCTGCCATCAGCGCCATGTGCGCGCCAGCCTTCGCAGAAGAAGTCGCGATTGGCGTCCCCTCTTGGACAGGCGCGCAAGCCATCGCTTACGTATTGGGCGAAGTTGTTGAATCGCGCATTGGCGGCACGGTTGAATATGTTCCCGGCAACAACGCCACGATCTTTCAGGCTATGGATCAGGGCAAAGGCGATATCGACGTACACCCCGACGTCTGGCTGCCCAATCAAGAAAGCTTCACCAAGAAATACGTCGATGAGGCAGGCACCGTCACGCTGTCTTCCAACCCCTATCAGGGGAACCAGGGCTTTTGCGTGACGCAAGACTTTGCCGCCGCAAATGACATCACAGATATCGCTGATCTGGGTCGCCCGGATGTCGCGGCGCTGATGGACAGCGATGGCAATGGCAAAGGCGAGATGTGGATTGGTGCGCCCGGTTGGGCGTCGGCCAATGTGAACGAGGTCAAAACGCGTGACTACGGCCTGCTTGACTTTATCGAACCTATCCGCGCCGAAGAGGCGGTCAAGACAGCCCGCATCAAAGACAGCATCGCCAAAGGCGAAGGCTACGCGTTTTACTGCTACGAGCCGCATGCTGTCTGGTTCATGTTCGACGTCACGATGCTGACCGAGCCAACTTACGATCCCGAAAAATACGTCATGGTTCAGCCGTCGGACGATGCAGATTGGTACACAAAATCCATGGTCGCCTCGAAAGACGCGCTCAAGGACGTGCAGATCGCTTGGTCCAACTCACTGGTCGATCGGTCGCCAGCGATTGCCGAGTTTTTCGCGAACTTCAAACTTGATGCGTCTGATGTCAGCCAGCTTGCCTTTGAAATCAGCGCAAATGGGAAGGAACCAGCTGAGGTTGCAAAAGCTTGGGTTGATGCGAATTCCGAACGCGTCGACGCGATGCTTGGCCTGTAGCCGCACCTGACAAACCTTTGGCGCGGCTACGGTTGCGCCAGCACTTCCCCCAAGCACCGGTGGTCGGACATGAGCGGCGACACAGTTATCGAAATATCAAATGTCTGGAAGATTTTCGGCAACAGCGCCTCAGCAGCTTTGTCCGCGATCCGTGAACGCGGACTGACAAAGGCCGAGGTTTTGGCCGAATACAACGCTGTTGTCGGGGTGGCAGATGTCAGCCTGTCCGTCAATCGTGGAGAAATCTTCTGCATCATGGGCTTGTCCGGGTCGGGCAAATCCACTTTGGTCAGGCATTTCAACCGTCTGCTTGAACCCACCGCAGGCAAGATCGAAATCGAAGGCACCGACGTGATGGCCCTTGGGCCGCGCGAGCTTCAGAAGTTTCGCAATCAGAAGATCGGCATGGTGTTTCAGAACTTCGCCCTGATGCCGCATCGATCCGTGCTGGACAATGTGGCGATGCCGCTCGAAATCCGAAACGTGGCCAAAAACGAACGCATGCGTCAGGCTGCGGCGGTTCTTGATATCGTCGAACTGGGCGCATGGGGGTCAAAATTCGCGCACGAATTGTCGGGCGGCATGCAACAACGTGTTGGCCTGGCGCGAGCGCTCGCGGCGAACCCTGATGTGCTGTTGATGGACGAACCCTTTTCGGCTCTTGACCCGTTGATCCGACGCCAACTGCAGGATGAATTTATCCGGCTGTCGAAGATCCTGAAAAAGACCACGATCTTTATCACCCACGATCTGGACGAGGCTGTGCGCATCGGTGACCGCATTGCAATCATGCGTGACGGCAAAATGGTCCAGATCGGTACGGCCGAAGACATCGTTATGCATCCCGCAGATGACTATGTGGCCGACTTTGTTGCGGGCATTTCGCGGCTAAAGGTGGTTCACGCCCACGCCGTTATGCAGCCCTTGGAGGCGCATATGGCGTCGGGCGACACTGTGCCTGCCGACGCGCCGCGCGTCGAAGAGGACGAAACGCTCAGCAACCTCATCAACCTCGCCATCGACGATGACAATCCGATCATCGTGCGCGCGGATGGGCGCGACACCGGCGTCATCACGCGCGCCGATCTTCTGAAAACCGTCATCGAAGGAACGGAAGTGTCATGACCGAAGCATCCTCTGTCAATCCGCTCGAAGACACAGACAGCGAGGCGGCGCGCGCCTACGCGCAAGAACGGCGCGACAACATCGCAACTTTTGTTCGCACCTCGCCCGAATACTACATTCGGATGTTCGACAAGATCGGCGCGTCCGCAAACTTTACACCGACGTTCAACCTCATGGCCGGGCTGTTTGGTCCTGTATGGTTCGGGGCGCGCGGTCTTTGGAATTGGGCCCTGCCCTTCCTGATCATCGAAGTCCTGGCGCTCGTGCAAATTGCCCGCGGGCTGTTTGGAGACCTTGCGGCCGACGCCATGGCGCGCATCGCGTCCATTGAGGGCACGCTGGACCTGCGCCGACAGCAACTGGCTGCGGCCATAGAAAACGGCTCTGATCGCGTTGACGCATTCAAACGCACCGTTGAATCTCTGGAAGCCAATATCGGCGGAATTCGCGCCGAGGCCGAAGCACTGGCCGCCGAAGGGCCGAAGATCGCGCTGACCGGGCTCGGGATACTCTTGGCCGTCAAGCTTGCACAGGCGCTTTGGGCCAACACGGCATTGGAAGCGCGCTTTTCCGAATGGCTCAGCGATCGGACAATCCGGTCCGGCATGCCCCAGTCGCAGATCCTGTTCAGCGCGGTCTTTATGGCGCTGATCGTCCTTGCCGCCATGTTCCACTACAGCTTCCCGGGCCGGTTCACACTGCTGTCCGAATTTCCAACCGACCCGGATATCCGGCTGATCAGCATCGACGGGGTTGAAGCCTTCTTTAATTGGGCCGTGCTGAATGGCGAAGCCTTGTTTGACGGGATCACCTATGCGATCCGCCTTGTGCTGGACGCTTTGGAAATCGTGTTCGTCAGCACGCCTTGGATCGTGATCGCCTCACTCATCATTCTGCTGACCTGGCTGACGGCTGGCGTGCGGATGGCCATCTATTCCGGCGCATTTCTGGCCTACATGGGGCTGCTGGGCTTTTGGGAAAAAGCCATGACAACGCTGGCGCTGCTTGGCACGGCTGCGTGTCTGTCCATCATCATCGGCATTCCGCTTGGCATGTTCGCCGCAAGACGTCCGAGGTTTTACCGCTTCATCCAGCCGATCATGGATTTCATGCAAACGATGCCCGCCTTCGTGTTCATGATCCCTGTCATCGCGTTCTTTGGAACCGGCAAACCCGCTGCAGTTGTCACTACAATGATCTTTGGTGGTACCCCGGTCGTACGCTTGACCGTACTCGGCCTGCGCGGTGTCCCGGAAAGTGTGCGCGAGGCGGCGATCAGTTTTGGTGCGAACAAATGGTATTTGCTGACCAAAGTTGATCTGCCGCTGGCTGGCCCGTCCATCCGTGCCGGGATCAACCAGACGATCATGCTGTCGCTCGCTATGGTCGTGGTCGCATCGCTGATCGGTGCGAAAGGCTTGGGCGAAGACGTGTTGGAAGCGCTGCAATATGCCAATGTCGGCCAAGGTATCCTTGCAGGATTCTCGATCCTGTTCTGTGCCATGATCCTGGACCGTATCGTTCAGGGCAAAAAGAATTGACGCCTTTGGTTTTGGTGCACGGTTTTCTGGGGGGCAGTGCACAATGGGACAGGTTAGCAACCGCGCTTGATGACAAGCGCGACGTGATTGCGGTCGATCTGCCCGGTTTTGGGGCCAACGCGCATCTAAAGCCGTTGAGCCGTATTGACGCCTACGCGGGATGGCTCATGCAGACGCTCCGCGACAAAGGCGTCGACACATATGACCTCATGGGTCACTCGATGGGGGGAATGATCGTGCAAGAGATTGCGCGGCAAGACCGGGCAAACCTCAAGCGACTGATACTCTACGGAACCGGTGCGATCGGCGTTCTACCAGGCCGCTTTGAGACAATAGCTGAAAGCAAGCGCCGGGCTGTCGCCGACGGTGCTGTGGCAACGGCCCGGCGCATCTCGGCCACGTGGCTATTAGAAAAAGAAGCCTCTCCGCTGTTTTCTGCCGTGGCAGACCTTGCGCAGATGGCTTCAATCGATGCGATCCATGCAGGATTGGACGCGATGGAAAGCTGGTCGGGGGTTGATAGCCTGACGGACATCAGTGCTGAAACGCTGGTCATTTGGGGCGATCAGGATCGAACATACACCTGGGCGCAGACACAACAGCTATGGTCATCCATCCAAGGCGCGCAGCTATGCGTTATCCCAAACTGCGCCCATCTGGTACATCTTGAAGCGCCACTGATTTTCCACGAGATCATGCGGCGTTTCTTGAAATAATCCGCCGGAAAACATCGGTTTGCCGACTGCAGAAACCCCAGTTCGGTTATGCCGCAAATTGCGTAACGTGACGGCCTTGAAGGCTTTTGCGGAACAGTTTCGCTACAATCAAGCATGCGGGCAGGACCAGCGTAATTCCCGACAGCATGAGCAAAAGTGGCAGGGACATTGTGTCTTGCGCGGCGGATGCGCCTGCGGCGGCAAAGGCGAAGCAAACCGGTGCCGTGCCAAGCAGCGTCGCAAAGAAGAAGTTGGTGAACCGGATGGATGTCAAACCGGCAACGTAGCTGATCGCGTCAAACGATACGAACGGCACAAGGCGGGACGCGAAGACAATTGCCGTTAAGGAAACCTGAGACCGGTTTTGCGTTAAAAGCCTACCAAACCGTGTGTTGGTTCTTTGTAG
>CAZCOX010000053.1:3885-15803 GCA_964500115.1 uncultured Rhodobacterales bacterium | reverse complement strand
AGTTCCAAAGGAAACGGGCGTAGTTCGACCGCTCCATCACGACCCCATAGTTTTCCAGCGTCCAGTCGAACCCGAGAAAGATGGGAGGACTGGCAATCGCCTGCGCTTCGGTTTTGAAGCTGGTCAGGATCGTCCATAGGATGGGAAAGAAGATCAACAGGCCAATGATCCAGGCTGCCGTCGTATTTATCGCCTTGCGGCGTGGTGTAATTGCACGTGCCATGATCAGTTATCCAGGTTTTTGCCGACGATCCGCATCAGGAAGATCGCAACAATGTTTGCAAGGATGATGGCATAGACGCCACCGGCTGAACCGAGCCCGATATTCTGACTTTCTAGCACGCGCTGGAAGATCAGGTACGACAGTGTACGCGTTCCGAACGCACCGCCCGTGGTCACAAAGATTTCGGCAAAGACCGCCAACAGGAAGATGGTTTGGATCAGGATCACAATCGTGATCGCGCGGCTCAGGTGTGGAAGAACGATATAGAAAAAGCGTTTCAGGTGAGGAGCGCCATCCATTTCTGCTGCTTCAAGTTGCTCGCTGTCCAAAGACTGGATTGCGGTCAAAAGAATGAGCGTCGCAAAGGGCAACCACTGCCAACTGACGATCATGATGATGGACTGAAGCGAGGCATCCGATAACCAACTGACAGGCTCCGCCCCGAAGAATCGCCATAAGTGAGCGAACAATCCGTTTACAGGGTCCATGAACATGTTTTTCCAAACAAGTGCGGACACAGTCGGCATCACAAAGAAGGGCGCGATAACCAAAATTCGGACGACACCTTGCCCCCACATCGGTTGGTCAAGCAGCATCGCCAACAGAATGCCGAGTCCAACAGTAATGACCAAAACGCCCAGAACGATAATCAAGGTAGTTTGAACTGCCGGCCAAAATGCACTCGAACTCACGAAACGAACGTAGTTGTCAAATCCTGTCCAACCTTGGTCACCGCCACGCAGCGGCAGGTAGGTCCGGAATGAGAACCATAAAGTCATGATCAGCGGGACCAGCATCCAGCCCAGTAGCAGTATAACTGCCGGGGCCATCATCAGTCGGGCCGCAGATCGGGAAGCCTTGGTAGCCATTAGGTACATCTCCTTCGTTGCCAGCCCGCTGTTTTTTGACAGCGCTGTCACGATGCGACAACTCAAATGTGGGAAGGGTGAGGGGTGGTCTGAGGGCGACGGTTATGCCGCCCTCAGTGTCAATCGAAGGTGCGCTTAGCGGTAGCCAGCGGCTTCCATTGTTTCGTTGGTTATCGCTTGTGCTTTGGCCAGAGCTTCTTCTACTGTCTGCTGACCAGCATATGCCGCAGAGAACTCCTGGCTGACTTCTGTCGCCATGCCCGCGAATTCTGGGATCGCAACAAACTGAATACCAACATATGGAACAGGATCTACTGTTGGGTTGTTCGGGTCTGCAGCGTTGATCGAGTCAAGCGTCATCTTGGCAAACGGAACTTCCAGATACTCGGCGGTCTCGTAAAGCGAAGTCCGCGCACCCGGAGGCACGTTCGCCCAGCCTTCATTTGCAGCAACCAACTCGATGTACTGCTTGGAAGTTGCCCATTCGATGAATTGCTTGGCTTCCGCCTCTTGCTGTGTACCGGCAGGGATGGCCAGTGCCCAAGCCCACAGCCAGTTCGCGCGCTTTTCGACGCCTTCGGCATTCGGTGCCAGTGCAAATCCAACGCTGTCGGCAACTGTTGAATCGTCGCCTGTCACGAAGGACGCCGCAACGGTCGCGTCGATCCACATGCCGCACTTGCCTTGGTTAAACAGCGACAAGTTTTCGTTGAAACCGTTTGTTGCGTAACCTTCGGGGCCGTAGTCATTCATAAGGTTGACGTAGAAGTTCAGCGCATCGGCCCACTGGGGCTGATCAAACTGGGCATTCCAGTCTTCGTCGAACCAACGGGCACCAAAAGAGTTACCCGTGACGGTGATGAACGCACCACCTTCACCCCACCCGGCTTTGCCGCGCAGGCAGATGCCGTTGATATCTTCTGCAGGGTTGTCCATTGCAGCCGCGGCTTCGCGGATGAACTGCCATGTTGGTGCATCTGGCATTTCGAGACCGGCTGCTTCCATCAGGTCTGTGCGATACATCACCATGGAGCTTTCGCCGTAAAACGGTGCCGCATAGAGCGTTCCGTCATGAGACAGACCATTGCGCATCGCCGGCAGGATATCATCGACATCATATTCGGCAGACAAATCGTCCAGAGGGATCAGCCAATCATTTGCGCCCCAGATCGGCGTTTCGTACATGCCGATTGTCATGATATCGAACTGACCACCTTTGGTGGTGATGTCAGTTGTTACACGCTGACGAAGCGTGTTTTCTTCGAGTGTAACCCACTCAACACCAATTCCGGTCTCTGCCGTGAACTGGTCAGTGTAGCCCTGCATGCGGATCATGTCGCCGTTGTTCACGGTCGCGATTGTGATCGTGCTGTCCTGTGCAAAAGCCACGGTTGTGCAAAGCGTGAGCGCCGTTGTGGCGCCGAGTACGCGCTTGAAAGACATCCTTTTCCTCCCTGAGCTTGGATGTGGTTTTAAGAAGGTATTTCGAAAGTTATCACTGCGTCAACAAAAAAGTTTACGCGCGATAAGTTTCTGTTACGCAGAGTCCCTCAACACAAGTCGCGAAGCGAAAAGCTTCTCCGTTCGCGACTCAAATTTTCCCCCGTTTTCAATGAGTTCAAAAAGGGTCTCTATGCTGTGCTTAGACACACCTTCGTAATCATGAGCTGCGGTTGTCAACGAAGGGCATGTAAAACGGGAAAACGGATGGTCATCATTTGATGCCACACGCAGGGTGCAATCGTCGCCACGACCGACCCGAATCCCCATCTCATAGCACGCGGCCAGAAACCCAATGGCGAGTCGGTCGTTGCTGCAAAGCACAGCGTTTGTCGACAGCTCACCTTTGCTTAGAACTTCCAGCGCGCCGCGATGGCCAATCTCTTCAAATGCCCAGCCTTCGCCGGGTACACTGATTACCTTTGGCTCAAATCCAAGACGGTCCATGATCTGGATATAAGCCTGCCGCCTTTTGTTGGCGTTTGGGTTGGCCGGCGTCTTCATCTCGAAAAATGCGGGCGGTTCGGCGGTTCGCGTGAGGTATTCGACAGTTTGTTCGACAAAGCTGAAGTTGTCCGATCCGACGAAAGCTGCACCTACGTCTTCGATATTACTGTCGAACAGTACCGTCGGCACGTCTCGGCAGAAGTTCTCAATCTCCGCACGATCCGACGACCGCCCCAAAGGTGCCAACAAAACCCCGGCTGGTTTCAGCGACCTCAAACCGTTCAGGATATCGATCTCGTGTGATTGTTCACCATGTGAACTGTAAAGCGTCGGGCGATACCCCGCCTCGATACACCGTTCTTCGATTGTGCGCGCGATCTCAGCAAAGAACGGGTCGGCCAAATATGGGACGACAACGCCAATGTTTTTTGTCAGCGCGCGGTTCTGGTTCATCGCGTAGACGTTCGGTCGGAAATCGTATCGCTCCAAAGCGGCTTCAATCCGAGCGCGTGTCGTCGCGCGTACACTGTCTGGGTCGTTAAAGTATTTCGAGACTGTAGGTCGGGACAATCCGCTCAGAACAGCGAACTCCTCCATGTTCCGAACTTTCTTCTCACTCATCCCCTGTCCTTGCTGTTTTTCAGACCAGAGAAAACCAGCCTGCTTCGCATGTCCGCCTAAATGACCAGCAAAACATGCCGCGAGTAAAGTTTTTTCTTACATGTTAAAAAATTTGGTTTAGGAATCTGTCGGCGCGATGGATCACAATTGTTGATTTCGGCGATGCGGCGATGCCGCCATTGCTCCATTGCAGCGAAGGGGGGTTTTGCATGTTTCTCGGCATCGACATCGGTACATCTGCCGTGAAGGCCTGTGTTTTGGATGCCGAAGAAGGCGTCAAGGCAACAGCATCCGCGCCATTGGGCATCCGCCATCCGTTTGAAGGTGCCAGTGAACAACATCCGCAAGACTGGTGGGTGGCAACATGCAAAGCAGTCGGATCGATCGACGCGAGACTACGAGATGCGGTGCGCGGAATTGGCCTGTCCGGGCAAATGCACGGCGCCGTTGTGCTCGACAAATCATTGTCTCCGATTCGGCCCGCCATCCTCTGGAATGACGCGCGTGCGACACGTGAATGCGAGGAACTGGTTCAATACGCACCATCAATCGGACAAGTGACGGGCGTGTATCCAATGGCTGGTTTCACAGCGCCCAAGCTTTTGTGGCTGTCCAAAAATGAACCAGAAACGCACGCACGGATCGCGCATGTCCTACTGCCAAAAGACTTCGTTGGATTGAAACTGCACGGCAACTGCAACACCGATCCATCGGATGCAGCCGGAACATCCTGGTTGGATCAAACAAATTTAACGTGGGCGGACGCGATTTGCTCAGTGAGCGCCACGGACCCGAATTGGCTGCCGCCCATAAAATTTGGCTCCGATATTGCGGGTCATCTAAGGTCAGAAGCCGCGTCTGAACTCGGCTTGAAGTCAAGCATCCCCGTCGCTGCAGGCGCAGGTGATGCTGCTGCGGGTGCGGCTGGCATCGGGGCCGTCGAGAACGCTGACGGCTTCATTTCTTTGGGTACCTCTGGCCAGCTTTTCGTGACGACAGACGCCTACCGCCCAAACATCGAGAGCCGCATCCACGCCTACGCGCACACATTGCCGGGGACCTGGTTTCAGATGGCGGCGATGTTGAACGGCGCGCGACCCATGGCATGGTTGGCCGAGTTGCTAGGCACGCCAATTCAAGACCTGCTGCGATTCGCCGAAACAGCCGCTGAAGGGCCCATCTTTCTCCCCTACCTTACAGGCGAGCGCACACCGCATGGCGATTCCGATATTCGTGCGGGATTCTTCGGGCTCAGTGAATCGACGAATCCGGGCAGCCTGATGCGGTCTGTTGTTGAGGCGATTGCGTTTTCCTTCGCGGATGCAGCGCATGCGTTGGAGAATGCTGGCACAAGTGTCGATCAATTATTGGCCATCGGGGGCGGCACACGCAGCGATTTTCTGATGCAAACCATTGCCAGCGTTATGGGGTGCCGTCTTGGTAGAAGCACGGATTCCGATGTTGGACCCGCGCTTGGTGCAGCACGCCTTGCACAACTCGCAACAGACGGCGGGTCAGTGTCAGACATCATGGCCAAACCAACGGTAGAAACCTGGTTCGAACCCAATGCCGAACAAAACGAAGCACTGCAGCAAAAGCTGATCGCCTATCGCGCACTCTATCCCGTACTAAAAGCAGTTCCGATGCCCTGACAAGTCACGACATCGACAGCTTATCGGGCTTGCTCGTGCTCCCGCTTTTCGTCGTCCGTCCCATCACTTGCCAGTTCCGCATCAACAATGTCGGACGTCGGTTCGTTTGTTGGTTGAGGCGTGACGATCTCAGCATCGTCGGGGGCGCTCGATTTATCCTCAATCGCGCCTACGATCAGCGGTAGCATCTCGGCACCGGCGGGAAGAACCGTTTCGCTTTGCGGTGGTGTCTTCCAGGTCAGAGTGTCGAAGCTTTCGCAATTCTGACAGGTTGGCGTCCATTCACCTTGGATCGAATTACAATTCTCACAAACCCATTGCGGCCCGCGTGGAGCGGTCAGAGCCCGCGCAAGCCAACCCCGAACAACAGCATCAGACGCGCCTTCTCCGCGTTCAATCGCAGCCGCGATTGCCAGAACACGGGTATCTGCCTCGGTTTCTGCGAGGTTACCAAGCGACCGGCGCGCTTCGGGGAAGTCTTCTGCGGCGAGGTTCAATTCAGCCAACAGGAGCTTTGTTTCGCGATGTTCGGGATGTATCGCCGTCAGTTGGCGGAATCGTTTTAGGCGATCCTGCGCCGATTCGTCAGGTGCGATTTCAGCAAACGCCGCCGCGAGGTCAGGATGTGGCTGCACCTGCCAGGCTTTCTTGAGAATGCGCAACGCATATTTGGAACGCCCTTGTGCGATGTGGCTCCGCGCTGCCATGGCCGCGGCAGGGATCAGATCAGGTGATGACTTGTTAGCTGCGATTGCCGCTTCCTGCGCTTCGATGGTGTTGCCATCATCCATGATTTCTTTTGCTTCCGACAACGCCAACACCGCATCACGCCGCTTATGAACATCGCGCGGCAGCGCGCCATGTTTGAGCTTGGCGTTCAGTGTCTTACGCGCACCACCCCAATCCGAGGCTTTGGCCTGAAGGCGCAGCAAGGTATCCTGCACTTCCTCGTGCTTTGGTTTGATCGCAAAGGCGCGCTCGGCCAACTTCAAGGCAGTATCAGTATCGCCTGCATCCAACTTTTGCTTCATAAGACCACGCACGCCGACGAAACGCGTCGTGTCGGATTGAACAAGACGTTTGTAAACTTCCTCGGCTTTCTTACGATCGCCAGTGAGCTCCGCCGCCTGCGCCGTGATAAGGTCCGTCAGTTCCGGATTGTGCAGATAGCGTTCGGCCTTGGTTGCTTTTGCCATCGCCAAACGCCCTTCTCCCGAGGCGAGCGCCATCAAACCCTCGCTCAACGCCTGATAACCCTTGCGCTCACGGTTGCGGTCGAAATAGCGCGAGATCGCGGTTTCATCACCATTGATGAACTTGAGCGTTGCGATCAGAAGCGTGAACAGCTTGAGGAAAAGCCAAACCGCGAAAATCGCGACCAGCGCCGCGATCACAGATTGAAGCGGGCCAAGCGTGAATTCTGTGCCGCCTGCGGTGATCTGAACACCACCGCTGCTTTCCATCAAGTAACCAGCCCCAAGCGTGAGAGCCGCGACAATGACAACGAACAAAACGATCTTGAAAAGAGACCAAAGCATCAGTCGCCCCCCTTACTCTTGAAGAAGCTGCTGGACGAGCGCGTCCGCGGCCATTTTTGCGTCGAGACGTGCCTGCGCCCGAGATGTCCAATCGCCAAGCGCGGCTTGAGCGGGTTCTGGCAATGCCGATATCTCGGTCAGAGCCGTCTCAAGATCTCCGCTTTGCACTGCGGCTTCGACGCGTGACAGCACCGCATCTGGATCGTCGCCCTCGCGTGGTTCGACCGACCGCGCGCCAAGCTGATTGGCAAAGAATGATGCAACGCGGTTCGTCCCTTCGGAGGAATCCGTTTGCGCACTGCGCGCGGAAGACAACGCAGATCGCGCGGCATCCGGGAACGCGGCAATCAATGCACCTTGCGTTGCGACGCCGTCTTCGGCGTGTGCGGCCAGCGCATCTGGCACGGCCACGCCGTTTGACGCCAAAACGCCGAGTGCATCCGCATACCCGGCCCCGGACTCGATGGCTGTTGTCACGTCGGCGAGCGCGGCCCGCGCAGCAGCCAATTGAGCTTGCACTGCGGCATTGCCTTCCGCCGCCATAGCCTCTTCCGCCATCCGTGATACTTCGGCGCGCTGGGTTTCAACCTCGGCTTGCAACTCTTCCAGGGCGCGTTCGTAGGCAGCAATCGCCTCGGGTGAGACGGCTTGCTCCATCGGTTGCTTTTCCAACGTGTCGATCCGCGCTGCAAACTCATCAAGGCGCGCTGCAATCTCTTCGGTTGTCGACTGAACTTCGGAGATACTGCTTTCAACCGGCGACAAATCAACAACCGGCGGCTCGATGCCTTCCAGTGTGCTGACGCGCTCTGTCAAAGTGGTAAGCGCGCTTGTCTGTTCATCGACAGCGCCGCGCATCTCTTCTTCAAACGGATTAGCGGCATCATATTGGAACGGCCAAAGGTCTTGAGACACAAATGCAGCGGTCCCGTAACCAAGGCCCGCCGCCACGACGCCGCCGACCACCATCGGAAAAAAGCCGCCTTTTCGTTCGACAACCGTTTCTTTGATAACTTCTGGCTGAACAACTGCCGGTGGTGTCTCGACAATCGCGCCTTCGGGCGAAACCTCGTCGGCGTCAATGCTGTCGACGTTTTCGGCAGTTGCATCGACGGTATCAACGTTTTCCGCGTCATCAAGAAGCTGCTTGGCTTCTTCTTCGGACAGGTGGTCATCAACCGCCTCACCCTCAGTCTTATCGGAAGCCGTGTCAGGCTCCGCCAACGCGACAGGCTCGGCGTCATCCTTTGGCGCATCGGCTAAATCGTCACTTTCGTCTGGTTCCGCGACATCTTCATTCGTCAGCTCATCTGCGGCCTCTGTCGACGACTCCTTAGGGGCGGTGTCTTCGCGCGTTACAGCATCTTCAACAGATTCAGATGCATCATCCGGCGCTTTGGAATCGACTTTGGATTCGGCATCTTTGGTTTGATCTTTATCCGTGCTTTTTCGTTTCGCCACCGGCCAATCCTTCAAATCTGTCAATCTTACAAGACAGTGATGTCAACTTTACTTTACAGTTACCGCGTCAAGCGCTCAAGCGTTTCGGGCGCCTCTACCATTGAAGATACAAGGGTAATCATGCTTTCCCGGTCCGGTTGCTCAGCCACGTATGCGGATTCGGGCAGATTGCGCGCCACAGCATCGCTGATCGCCGCAAATCGCATCCCTTTAATCCCCTCCGATTCGCTACTTAAATGGCGCGCGGTTCTGGGAGAGAATACAGGCGCGATAACCACTCTGTCTTGCGACAAAGCTTCTCGCGTGTCTGCGGACAGTGGCAGCAAGTCTTGTACATAGATCGCGGCCTCCCGAGTCGGGATGCCCGCTTCTGCCAGTCGTTTTGCGATGTCGCCCACCGAAATCTCCCCCCGAAGGTGCATTAATGGGCCATCCAAGCCCGCACCCTTCACAAACGCCACCAATCGATTTGCGTTCCCGCCACCGACCGAAACTGAGAACCCAAATTGCCGCGCGGCGTCAGCAGTTGCATCCCCAACGGCGAAGACGGGTCCATCAAAAGGCGGCCCACCCAAGTTTCTATAGGCCGATACTGCGTTTGCAGAGGTGAATATCAAGCCGCGAACATCAGAAATGGGTGGCAACGGGCCTGTAAATCGTATCGACAGCACCGGATTGATCAACAATTCAACACGTTGTCGCGTCGTATCAGGAAGCGCGTTCCAGAACGCTTCGGAATCCGCCTGTGGCCTCGTCAATAGCAGGATGGGGCGCTCTGCAGTCATCCGGGCCGTGTTGTTGTGAGCAGCATTCAACGGTGGTAACTGCTCGACACCTTGGGTGCAACGGAAAGTCGAATGGGCCAAGAGATCACCGTCCTTGGATTGGAAAGCAGCTGCGATGATACGGCAGCCGCAGTTGTGCAGGGGCGAACCATCCTGTCTTCCGTTGTGGCCGACCAAACATCCTTGCACGCGGCCTTTGGTGGTGTTGTGCCTGAGATCGCTGCGCGCGCGCATGCCGAGAAACTCGATGTCTGTGTTGAGCAGGCTCTGGATGCGGCCGGGAAATCCTTGGGCCAAATTAATGCGATTGCAGTCACCGCCGGGCCTGGGCTGATCGGCGGTGTGTTGTCGGGCGTCATGATGGCCAAGGGCCTTACGGTGTCTACGGGCCTACCGCTTATCGGCGTAAACCACTTGGCCGGGCACGCGTTAACGCCGCGACTGACCGACGGATTGGAGTATCCATACCTCATCCTTCTGGTCTCGGGTGGGCATTGCCAGTTTCTGCGTGTGAACGGCCCAACATCGTTCACACGGCTTGGCAGCACAATCGACGACGCACCGGGTGAAGCATTTGACAAGACCGCGCGCATCCTCGGCCTTGCGCAACCTGGCGGTCCGGCAGTTGAGCGCGCGGCAAAACAGGGCGACGAGACGCGGTTCAAATTCCCGCGCCCGTTGTTGGATCGAAGCGATTGCAACTTGTCGTTCTCTGGATTGAAAACGGCCATTCTACGGCAACGCGACCAATTGATCGCCGATCAGGGTGGCCTGCATGCGCAGGATGTCAGCGATCTCTGCGCCGGGTTTCAGGCCGCTGTTCGTGACGTATTGGCTGAGAAGTCTCGACGTGCGTTGAAGCTGGCTGGCGAGATCACAGGTTTTGCCGTCGCCGGTGGCGTCGCCGCAAACGCGTCACTACGCACCGCGCTGGAGGACGTTTCGTCGTCTTACGACCTGCCCTTTGTCGCGCCGCCGCTCGCCCTCTGCACCGACAATGCCGCGATGATTGCATATGCAGGTCAGGAAAAATTCAGGCTCGACGGACCCGACGATCTTTCGCTCTCCGCACGACCACGGTGGCCTTTGGATCGCTCCGCGCCTGCCGCCGTTGGCAGCGGCAAAAAAGGGGCCAAAGCATGATCGGCGTGGTAGGTGCCGGTGCTTTTGGAACAGCGCTTGCCATTGCCTTGTCGCAGGCGAACACCCCTGTGAAGCTTTGGACACGATCAGCTTCGCAAGCACGCGACATGACGCACACGCGCCGCAATGGAAGGTACCTTCCCGACGCCACGTTTCCCCAAGAACTAAACGTTACCGCCAATCTTGACGACTTGAGCACGGCAGATGTTCTGCTGCTGGCCATACCGCTGCAAAACCTCCGCAACGTTGCTACATCCTTGGATGGAGTTGGCGCTCCCTTGGTTGCGTGCTGCAAAGGCATCGAAATTGCCACCGGTCTCGGACCAACCGCCATCATCGAAGAAACGCAGCGCAACGCGACAGCTGCCATTCTGACCGGGCCGAGTTTCGCAGCTGACATTGCGATCGGCCGCCCAACTGCTTTGACGCTTGCATGCCAAGACGATGACATCTGCGCCGCCCTGCAGAAACGACTGACGACAGCCACGCTGCGGCTCTATCGGACCAACGACACAATCGGTGCGGAGCTTGGCGGCGCTCTTAAGAACGTCATGGCAATTGCGTGCGGCGCGGTGATGGGTGCTGGATTGGGCGACAGTGCGCGTGCTGCAACTATGACGCGCGGTTTCGCCGAAATGCAAAGGATCGGGGCCGCTTTTGGTGCCAAACCTGAAACCTTGTCCGGTCTTTCGGGGTTGGGCGATCTCGCGCTGACCTGCACCTCGCCATTGTCCCGCAACTACCGACTTGGACTATCGCTGGGCGAGGGCGCAACTTTCGATCCAAACATCACGGTTGAAGGTGCGGCAACGGCGCGCGCGATGCGCGCCCTGGCGCGGGAACATGCGATTGACGCACCGATCACCAAATCAGTGACAGAACTGCTTGACGGCACAGTAACGATTTCCGATGCCATAACAGAACTCATGACCCGACCCTTGAAGGAGGAATAGATGCTGATTGCTTTGATCGCGCACGATAAGGACGGCGCGCTGGAGACGCGCAAAGCGAACCGCGAGGCGCATCTGGCCTATATTGAGGCGACGGGTGTCATTGAACAAGCCGGTCCGCTTTTGGACGAGGCAGAACAGATGGTCGGGTCGTTGATCATTCTCGATGTGCCCGACATGGACGCGGCTCAAAACTGGGCCGACAACGACCCATACGCGAAAGCCGGGCTTTTCAAGTCTGTTGATCTCATCCCGTGGAAGCGGGTGATTCAGGCATGAAGTATTGGCTCTTTAAATCAGAGCCATCGACGTGGTCGTGGGATCAGCAGGTTGCCAAGGGCGATGTTGGCGAGGAATGGGACGGCGTACGCAACTACCAGGCCCGCAATTTCATGCTTGAAATGGCCGTTGGCGACCAAGGTTTCTTTTACCATTCCCAAAAGGAAAAGGCCGTCGTTGGCACAGTTGAAGTGATCGCCGAGGCGCATCCCGACAGCACGACTGACGACGACCGCTGGGAATGTGTCGATATCAAAGCACTTGAACCGGTCGTGTCACCTGTGACGCTTGATCAAATCAAAGCGGACGACCGTCTATCAAACATGGTCTTGGTCAATAATTCGCGGTTGTCGGTTCAGCCGGTCACCGAAGAGGAATGGCGCATCGTCTGCGATATGGCTGGCTTGACGGACTAGCGCGCGCAAAGGCACTCTCATCAGCAAGGTAACG
>CAZCOX010000053.1:0-3785 GCA_964500115.1 uncultured Rhodobacterales bacterium | reverse complement strand
ATTTGGCTGTACCGTGATCGGCGCGGTTTTGATGTTGTTGTAAAAGATACGGAGGGTTCGGACATTCCCGAAACCCTCCGTCCCCGCGCTCCCAAGTCACCACGCGCGTCAACTGAATATGGTTTCGGTCATCCTGACCGTGTTTTCACAGTACACGGTGGATCGTCGTTGGCCTAATGCGAAGTCCCGAAAACTTGCATCAAGTCCAACAAAAAAGCGCCCGTCTTGCGGGCGCTTCGTCTTCGCGTATGAGGCACATCAGCCGTAAATGGATTCTTTGCCGAAGTGCTTCGTCAGCATATAGTATACAACTGCGCGGTACTTGTTGCGCTCTGACTTGCCATAGGTCTCAATGACCGAGTCAATCGCTTCCATCAACTGCGGGCCATCAGCGAGGCCAAGTTTCTTGATCAAGAAATTGTTCTTCACTGTCTCAAGCTCTGACGGTTGGGAACCGGCAACTGTCGACGCATCCGCATTGTAGATCGCCGGACCACATCCAATCGTGACCTTTGTCAAAAGGTCCATGTCCGGCGTCATGCCGCATTTATTCTTCAGATCGTCTGCATACTGCGCGATCAATTCGTCTCGTTTGCCCATTACTGTGTTCCCTGTTTCAATATGTATTCCCGGAGGCTTTACCCCCAATGGCGGAGAAACTGGCAAAATCGCGTCGAACGAGCAACGAAAAATACGGATTTGCGTTACGTTGGCGACTTTTCCCCCTAGAGTTGGCCTGATTGCCACGGGAAATTGGCAGTGCAACACGAATATTGGGAGTGAATTAGATGGGTCTTTGGAATTTCATGAAATCGGCGGGCCGCAAATTGGTCGGCAAGGATGAGTTGCCGACAACCGCCATCTTGGAAAAGGAAGTCGCTGACCTTGGCCTCGACACCAAGGGCGCTGAAATCAAGGTTGATGGTGACAAGGTAACTGTATCTGGCGGTGACATGAGCCAGGAAGAACGCGAGAAAGTTATCTTGGCGGTCGGCAATGTCGAAGGTGTGGCTGCTGTTGAGGCGGACACATCGGATGATCCGACGTTCCACACGGTCGAAAAGGGCGACACGCTTTGGGCTATCGCGGAAAAGACGCTAGGCAATGGCTCCAAGTACAACGCGATTTTCGAGGCAAACCGCCCGATGCTGAGCCACCCCGACAAAATCTACCCCGGCCAGACACTCCGCATCCCGCAGGAAGCGTAAACGTGCAAAGCCCCGCCTCAGCGCGGGGCTTTGTCCTGTCCACTAGCCTGACCAAAGCTCTGTATCGGGATAAAACTGGGACCAGGCAAACCAAAACGCCTGATGACTGCCCAGCGCCGAGCCATCGCGGTCAACTGCTTTGAGCCCGCCTGCATCCAGCTCCAACCGAACATTTTCAAAGGTGATCTCACCGCCATTTTGAAGCGCCAAAAGCGCCGTGCTGCGCTGGAATGCAATCGGTTTACCCGAGGCTGTGACGACGCCAACAACGTCTTCATGAACTGGCAGTCGGGGGTCGACGTCTCCGACCGGAAAGATTGGTCCGTCCGCATCGCGACCATTTCGGAAATCAAAATCGCGCCCTAATGCCAAGGCTTCGACAAGAACCGTGGTTTCAGGGTGTTCGCGTTTCCATGCGCCCCAGTTCGTTGTAATCACCGTCGCCTGTTCCAACTGGACGCCCTTTTCCGCCAATGGCCCAGTCACAGCGTGGCCCAAGAACGTATCAAAAACCGAATAGGTATTCAAATCATACATCACTTTGTTCGAACGGATCAGAAGACCCGATGTGCGCAAAACCGGGCGTTCGACACCTTGCGGCAGGCGATCCGTGAAATAGGCCTGCGCAGCACCGCAGAGCGTGCAATACGGAATGCCCAGATGGCGTCCACCCAGTGTGTCGTTCACCATCTCGCGCACTTCCATGATGCGGCGCGGGTAGGCACGATATTCTCCATTCACCTCGACCCCAAAGACAATCGCATCGTCGGCAAGCCATGTGGCGTCCTCCGCACTGCTGACTTCGGGATTGTCGGCGGCGGGAATGCAGTTGCAGGGCGTATCGGTTGTGTCAAAGGGGCGGTCATCAATCAGAACGCCACCCCAAGACACCAGACGCCAGTCAATGTCGCCTTCGACAAAGATGCGCTCCCAGCCCGGCACAAATTGGGTGAAAATCGCGCGCTTGGTCTCAAGGTAACCCGGGTATGCCGGAATATCCCATGCAATCAGATGATCCGTGATCTCGCCCCAACGTTGCGGTGATTTGAATTCGATACCCAAAAGCGCCGCCGCCGCCTCGGCCAAGGCATCGTCGAACTGACGCCGCCACGTAAACCGCATCATGTCGCTGATGATCCAAGCCAGTCGCGGGTCCTGCGACTGCCCGATCTCATATAACGCAAGCGACTGGTCGCGCCCCCAAGTGGAATTCTCAAGGCTTTCTACAAAGACAACGCGCACCGCTCTTTGCAACTCAGGCGACAGTGGTCCGTCCGGGGTGCCCGGCGGTGTGCCAAATTCGGCGATCACATAGTCAGGAAGGTCTGAACTTGTCTGCGCAATCACGCCGTCAGGTCGCGCGAACCCAATAGCGATAAGCGATACGACGAATGCAACGCGTAGTGCAATTTTGAAATAGATTGGCACAGAAACCTCCCTCAACCTGGTCAAGGCAGAATCTGCCCTTGGCGCAGTCTTGAGAGGTTGTTCAGTATTCGCCAGTCACGTTGTTTCAAGTGCAAGTGAGCCAATGGTGACTTCGCCGCCGAAGTAGAAAACGGCCGCCCGGGAAATCCGCGCGGCCGCTACTAGTTTTATTGGCTTCATCAAGTCTCAGTACCGATAGTGTTCCGGCTTGAACGGACCTTCGGGTTTCACACCAATATACGACGCCTGCTCGGACGACAGCTGCGTCAGCTTCACGCCGATCCGGCCAAGGTGCAAACGTGCTACCTTTTCGTCGAGGTGCTTGGGCAGGATGTAAACTTCGTTGCTGTAGTTTTCGCCATTCTTCCAAAGCTCGATCTGCGCCAGCACCTGATTGGTAAAGGACGCCGACATCACAAAGGATGGGTGGCCTGTCGCGTTACCAAGGTTCAGCAGACGGCCTTCGGACAGCAGAATAATCCGATTGCCCGAGGGCAATTCGATCATGTCGACCTGCTCTTTGATGTTCGTCCACTTGTGGTTCTTCAGGCTTGCTACCTGAATTTCGTTGTCGAAATGGCCGATATTGCCGACAATCGCCATGTCTTTCATCTCGCGCATGTGCTCGATGCGGATCACGTCTTTGTTGCCGGTGGTGGTTATGAAAACGTCCGCGCTGTCGACGACATCCTCAAGCAAAACAACCTCGAACCCATCCATAGCCGCCTGCAGCGCACAGATTGGGTCGGCTTCTGTCACTTTCACACGCGCACCCGCACCGGCAAGCGAGGCAGCAGAACCTTTACCCACATCGCCATAGCCACAAACGACGGCAACTTTACCTGCCATCATCGTATCAGTCGCGCGGCGGATGCCGTCGACCAGCGATTCTTTGCAGCCATATTTGTTGTCGAATTTCGACTTGGTGACGCTGTCGTTCACATTGATTGCCGGGAACGGCAGTTGACTGTTTTTGTGCAGCTCATAAAGGCGATGCACGCCCGTGGTTGTCTCCTCGGAAACACCTTTGATCGCGTCGCGTGTCTTAGTGAACCAACCGGGGCTGGCCTCCATGCGTTTCTTGATCTGCGCTTTGATCACCGCCTCTTCTTCGGATTGCGGAACAGGAATGATGTCTTCACCGGCTTC
>CAZCOX010000052.1:6595-15937 GCA_964500115.1 uncultured Rhodobacterales bacterium | reverse complement strand
TGTCGCCAAAGAACCAACTATTGGTCTGCGGCCCAGTTGTTTGTCGGAAGCAACACCTCCTCCGCGTTTTCTATCACGTCCATAAGCGAAAATCTGGAGGGGCAACCATGCAGTTGTGTTCCCCAAGGTCCGCCAAGCGGTCACGAAAGCATCAGGTTTGATCTGATGACCTTCCACCAACTGTAAACGCATCATCTTCGATGAAACATGGGTGAACCAACGCGGGCAGAGATATTTCTCGCCATTCTTTTGGGCCTTGGCCGTTTTGTTCACTGGTTCTACGCCGCTGGCCAAGCCGACCTTGCGCCGCCGCTTATCCGTAAAATCTACCAACATGCGGCCGGAACGCCGGGTTTGTTTGAAGCAAATGAGACTGATCCGAAGTCGGAGGCATTGCCCGAGATTTGGACGAACTTCGACGATTTTGTCGCCAAAGCCTCCGAACTTGAAACCATTGCGACAGGTTTCTCGACGTCGATCAATGATCCCTCGGACTTGCGGCGATGGGAGCAGTCGGGGCGAATTGCAAGTCGTGCCATTCGGCCTATTGTGCGTGATATGACAGTATCGAGAAGAACATTTCTGGCGTCGTCAGCGGCGGCGATTTTCGCTCCATCGGTGGGCGTGGCGGGTTCCCATCGATTGCGGGCAGAGCCGGTTGTCACTCAAATTCTCGCTGGGGAGTTCAGTGAATACGGCGCGACCCCGTCCTTCGGTTTCAATGGCAGCACGCCGGGACCTCTGCTGAAAGTCCGGCAAGGCGAGGAACTCGCTGTCACTTTCGAAAATCGGATTGGACAGGCTTCATCTGTGCACTGGCATGGCATTCGAATAGCAAACGGGATGGACGGTGTGCCCGGCCTTACGCAAGATCCAGTTCCTGACGGCGCAGACTTCAATTATCGCTTTGTGGCCCCGGACGCCGGGACGTACTGGTATCATTCGCACAGTCGGTCTTGGGAGCAAGTTGCGAGGGGCCTATACGGCCCTCTCATAGTAGAAGAAACCACGCCGCCGGATGTGGACGCAGACATCATTGTCATACTTGATGACTGGCTGCTTGGCGAAGACGCCAAGTTCATAGATGACTTCGATACCATGTTCCATTTCGCCCACGCGGGCCGAATGGGAAATTACGCCAAGGTCATTCCGTCTCAGTCGTCTGTGCGGCGCGGTGATCGGGTGCGCCTCCGGCTGATCAACACGGCAAATGCACGCGTCTTCCCGTTGGATTTGACAGGTATCAACGGCAAGCTTGTGGCACTGGATGGCATGCCGCTCGACGCTGTAGAGGATTTCGAGACTGTCATGCTGGCTCCGGCTCAGCGCGCCGATATCATCGGCGACGTTGAAGACACCATCGCGTTCAGCTTCCAGACAAACCAAGATAACTACGCTTTGGGCGCAATCGCGGTCGAAGGGTCCAACCCCTCGCCGCGAAGCGTCGAGATTTCAGCTCTCTCACCGAACAACATCGCCAAACCCAACGGCACCCCTGACCACCGCGAAACGCTGCGATTGCAGGGCGGGGCAATGGGAGGTCGGCATTCGGGCGAAGATATCTGGTCTTTCAACGGTGTATCCGACCTTCCGGACGACCCATGGCTCAAGGTAGAACGCGGCACGGCTGTGCAGATATCTTTGGTAAACGATACCTCGTTCCCGCATGGTATCCACCTGCACGGACAACACTTTTACGAACTTGCCGAGGATGGATCACCTGGCCCGCTGCGCGATACATCTTTGGTCAATGTCCGAGAAAGCCGGGATATACTCTGCATTTTCGACAATCCCGGGAAGTGGTTGTTGCACTGTCACATGCTGGGACATGCCGCCACCGGCATGAGAACTTGGGTGGAGGTGACATGATCATACGCTTCACATTTCTCGCCGCGACCCTGCTTCCCGCAATGGCTTTCGCCGCTCACGAACTTGATGATCGTGATCTTGCACGGGGTCAGACGCTGTACGCTGAGCAGTGCGCTGCGTGCCACGGTGCTAACCTTCAGGGGCAAGCGAACTGGCAACAACAGAACGACGATGGGACGTTGCCGGCGCCTCCCCACGACGAGACGGGGCACACCTGGCACCACGATAATCAATTGCTGTTCGATTACACGAAACTGGGCGGACAAGGTCTGTTCGCCGCACGCGGCATCACGAATTTCAATAGTGGGATGCCCGGGTTTGAGGGTGTCATATCCGACGAAGAGATCTGGGACATATTGGCTTACATCCGGTCAACTTGGTCCCAACGCGTCCAAGATATTCAAGCCGGTCGAAACCCGCCGCATCAGTAATCGTTACCTCGGCAGTCTATACTGACCCCGACGCGGGTTTTCTAACCGACCTTGGCGAACCAATGTGCGCAAAGCCCGGTAGGTGGCCTCATGTGTTAGCGCGATCTGCTGCGATAGGTTCATGACCGAACTGTTGAGTAACCCGGCGACGACCGCTGCGTATACGCGCTCAACCGCAGACCGTATCGACATGATTTCGACAATTTGCCGGTAGCCCTGGACCTGACGAGACATAATGCGGTTGTAGGCTCTGGAAAATTCAGGATCGGCAAACCCGGTTAGAACGGTAGATTTTGGGATGCGGATTATCTCGCCCTCCACGATGACCAGCGCATCGCAATGGTATCTTTCCGCAAACACAGATGCTTCCGCGAAGGATTGCGATGCCGCAACCGTATGAATCGCAACAGGCTCTCCGTCTGGACCGATCCGTTCCATCCTGACTTTCGCAGTCAGGTTTAAGAACAGTCCATCCGTGGGATCACCTTCTCTAAACAGAACCATGCCTTTGGGGGCATTGATTTTTTGCAACCGATCTGACGGCAACATGTCAAAGGGGGCTGGGATCATATGATCCTGATCATAAGTATTTCCGCACGAAGTGTGTAGTGAAAACGCGTTACATGGAGACCCAAATGCTCAGATACGCGCTTGCCGCCGCCCTTCTTTTGGGAAGCCCCGCTTTGGCGCAACATACCCACAATCACACCAGCCCAACCGAAACAGGCCAGTCCGCATTCGCGGCACTGGCGGAAATTGTTGAGATGCTCCGACAGAACCCACACACAGATTGGAACGCTGTCAGTATTCCTGCTCTCCAACAGCACCTTGTGGATATGGAACTCCTCGCCACGCAATCCTTTGCGCAGCAATCAGCGGTTAAGGGCATGGTCGAGTTCAAAGTGACCGGAACTGCGGATGTGGTCCAAGCGCTACATCGCATGGTCCCGGCGCACGCACCTTTCCTGGATGCCGAGACGGGGTGGACAACTCAAGTCGAAGTCAATGAGGCTGGTGTGGTCGTCCGGGTGAATGGGGACCATCAAGTCATCGAAGCTTTGGGCTTCCACGGCCTGATGACGATTGGTGCCCACCATCAGGAGCATCACCTCGGCATCGCAACTGGAACGATGTCTCATCATTGATCGTAGGCTTCGGAGCTATCGGCCCAGACGACAAGCGGCGGATCGTCCCGAAGTCACGCGAGGTCGCCCGATCAATAGTCGAATGTTCGTCGGACGAAGCTGCAAAAAACTGTCCATTCGCAGTCATGGAGTTTGCCGTTCTCGACCAAAACAACGACGAAAGTGGCATTGCAAATTGTCGAGAGATACTCGGTGCTTGTGCCCCGACTAATTCGCCAAGACCCTACAACCTAGTGCCAGACGGCAACTCCGTTGGCTTAAGTGTTGAGGTCGTGCTTAGCGTCTTTTCTATGATCGCAGAAGGTGCGCTGTGATTGGGGTGTAGTCCGAAGATTCTGAAATGTTTTGCGATGTTGAAATTCGATAAACCCGACATTGCACATGCTTGACCTCCGCTGAGCCATGTCATAGGTCGTTCGGTGTTGAGCGGGCGTTGTGTAGTGGTAAGACCTTAGCCTTCCAAGCTAATGACGCGGGTTCGATTCCCGCCGCCCGCTCCAAAATTACCGGCAATCATGAAAATATAGAAAGAAACGCATATGTGACGCGGCAAATCGGCCTGTCTGATGGGTTCGACTTGACGCTTGTGCGTGGCTCACGTTTTAAGCATGTCCAATGAAATCAAAGGTGTCTGATGGCTGACGCACCGCCTGTTCTGGGCCAAAACGAAGAGCGCGCGAAATCCAAGAAACTTGGATCGCTGCGCGCCTTGTGGCCGTTTGTTTTGCCCTATCGGATGCTGATGTTTGCGGCACTCTTTGCTCTGACGGCAACAGCTGCGGTGTCACTTATTCTTCCGATGGCGGTGCGCCGCGTGGTCGACAACTTCGAAGCCGAAGATGGCGCGTTGCTAGACCTCTACTTTTCCGCCGCCCTTGGCATTGCGGCTTTGCTCGCGGTGGGCACGGCCTTGCGCTATGCACTCGTCACCCGGCTGGGCGAACGCGTTGTTGCAGACATTCGCAAGGCGGTCTTTGCACGTGTTATTGGGCTAAGCCCGAGCTTTTTTGAAAAAGTCATGACGGGTGAGGTGCTGAGCCGGATTACCACAGATACAACGCTTATTCTGAGCGTAATCGGGTCGTCTATTTCCATTGCTCTGCGCAATGTGCTGATCTTTTTCGGCGGCATAATCTTGATGCTGTTCACGTCGGCGAAACTGACGGGATTGGTGCTTTTAATTGTGCCTGCTGTTGTTGTCCCGATCCTTGTTCTGGGTCGCAAGATGCGCAAGCTCAGCCGCGAAAATCAGGATTGGATTGCGGCGTCTTCCGGCAATGCGTCCGAAGCACTGTTGTCGGTTCAGACGGTGCAGGCCTTCACCCATGAACAGATTTCGCGCAACGCGTTCTCGGATGTGACCGAAAAAAGCTTTGATGCGGCCCGCCGCCGCATCTGGACCCGCGCTCAGATGACGGCGATTGTAATCTTCCTCGTCTTCACAGGAATTGTCGGCGTTTTGTGGATCGGTGCGACGGATGTTCGCAACGAAACCATGTCTACGGGCTCGCTGGTGCAGTTTGTGATCTATGCGGTCATGGTGGCCGGATCGGTCGCCGCGCTGTCCGAGATTTTTGGCGAACTACAACGCGCAGCAGGCGCGACGGAACGGTTGGTCGAATTGCTGCATGCCGAAGACACGGTCAATGACCCTGCATCACCTGGCAAGTTGGCCGAGCCGGTCAAGGGCGAAATTGAATTCGATAATGTGCATTTCGCCTACCCAAGCCGCCCCGGTATCGCCGCTTTGGACGGCGTCAATCTCAAGATTGAACCGGGCGAAACCATTGCAGTTGTCGGACCAAGCGGTGCTGGCAAAACAACGATTATTCAGCTTATTCAACGGTTCTATGATCCTGACAGTGGAACCATCTCAATCGATGGCACGCCGATCAACACGCTAAACCGCGATGCCTTCCGCAAACACATTGCTCTGGTGCCGCAGGACCCGGTCATCTTTGCAGCTTCCGCCCGCGAGAATATCCGCTTCGGACGGCCCGATGCGACGGACGCCGAGATCGAGATTGCGGCCAAAGCGGCGGCCGCACATGACTTCATCACGGGATTGCCCGACGGCTATGACAGCTGGCTTGGCGAGCGTGGTGTGATGCTGTCAGGCGGGCAGAAACAACGCATTGCGATCGCGCGCGCGATCTTGCGCGATGCGCCGGTCTTGCTGCTTGATGAAGCGACCAGCGCTTTGGATGCTGAAAGCGAACGCGCGGTACAAAAAGCGGTTGATGAACTGTCCGAAGGGCGCACGACCATCATCGTGGCGCATCGTTTGGCAACAGTCAAAAAAGCGGACCGCATCATTGTGATGGACGAGGGTCGGGTCGTGTCAACCGGTGCGCATGACGCGCTTGTTTCCGAAGACGGGCTTTATGCGCGTCTCGCGCGTCTCCAGTTCACAGATGGCATGGCCGCCGAATAAAGCCTCTCATTGATTGCCAGAATGTCGGTTTTGGCCGTGACAAGCCAACAGCTCTGATGTCACCTGCCCAAAAGACGTTGGCAGGAGTGTAGTATGCAGGTTGGGTTTATTGGTCTGGGCGCGGTCGGCGCAAAACTGGCGGGCACCTTGGCGCGGAACAACGTGGATTTGACCGTCTTCGATTTGGACGACGCACGCGTTGATCTTTTGGTCGGGCAGGGGTCGAAATCAGGTGTTTCCGCCGCCCAAATCATGCGTGACTGCGACGTCGTTGTGACAAGTCTGCCAAGCCCCGCCGCGTCACAAGCCGTACTCGACGAACTGTTGCCAGAGATTGGCCCAGGCAAGACCTGGATCGAAATGTCGACAACCGACCCCGAGGGGATCAAGAGGCAGGCTGAAACCGTCATCGCACGCGGCGGGCGTGCTGCGGACTGTCCGGTATCAGGCGGATGCCACCGCGCCGCGACTGGGAACATTTCAATTTTCGCTGGGTGTGATCGCGCAACGTTTGAGTCGATCCTGCCATTGTTGACCCATATGGGCCGGCGCGTGCTGCACACGGGCGACGTGGGGAGCGCAAGCGTGCTGAAGGTGATGACGAATTACCTCGCAACAGCGCATTTGGCGACGCTGTGTGAAGCGATGACAACCATGGCCGCACATGGGATAGATCTTGCGACCACATATGAGGCCATCAAGGCGTCTTCGGGCAATTCCTTTGTGCACGAAACGGAAAGCCAATTGATCCTGTCCGGATCGCGCGACGTGGATTTCACACTGGATTTGGTGCTCAAAGACATTGGCCTGTTTCAAGCTTTGGCCGACGACAAGAATATCCCGCTCGAAGTGTCGCCAAAGATCATCGAAATCGTGAAAGACGGGCAGGCGCGTTATGGCGACCGCGCTCAGTCTGATCGTCTGATCGAAAGGTTGGAAGAGGCGACAGGGTTGTCGATCCGCGCGCCGGGCTTTCCTGATGAACTTGTCGATGATGAACCCGAGGAACGTGGGCGCGAAGTGGCTCGCCACCTCTCGCATTGAGCGGCCATATACGCTATCGCGCCTTCTGAGTAAGGAGTGGCGGTATGAGCAAAGACATTCTTGCAGAAGTTGACCCATCCGGCCCGCGTCGGTGGCTGGGCGTCGGGATGCTTGTTATGCTGGGATTTCTGCTGGTCTATGTCGCCTTCTCCAGCCCGCCAGAGAACATCCTTTGGCAAGTATTTCTGATCGCATTGGGTTTGTTTGCGCTTTGGTTCGCACAGCAGTTGCATGCGGCGACAGCGCGCAAATTGGTCCTGACCGAAGAGGCTTTGACAGACAGCGACGGGCGCGTTCTTGCCCGGATTGAAGACATCGTGTCGGTGAGCCGGGGAATGCTGGCCGTCAAGCCATCCAACGGGTTCATGGTCAAACTGAAAGACCCGGCCCCACGTGCGTGGCAACCGGGTCTTTGGTGGCGCTTTGGCCGAAGGTTGGCGGTGGGCGGGGTTACACCCGGAGGTCAGGCCCGCCCAATGGCCGATATTATTTCCGTTCTGATCTCGAAAGAAACCTAGGTCGGCGTTTCTGGCGGTTCTTCCCCGCTGTTGCTTCCATCTGCGCCGGTACCGTCATTGACGCCCTCAAAAACGATCTGAGAGGCAAAACGCGGGCGGGTGAAAGAATAGGTCTGGATATCGAATGGCCCGATCCCTGACACATTGAACGTTGGCACATACGCATCCCGCGTCTCGATCAGGATCAGCTGGTCGGCATCCGCCATGAGCGGCAAACGATCATAGTGGTCAGCCATGTATTCGGTGTTTTCCGCTGCCCAGTCGCCGCGGGATTCCGCCCAGATTACCGAATGCGAGTCGTCGTCTTCGTCGTACTGGATCACGGTCACCCGCAGATCGACGTCCGCACCGGTCGATTTCGTCAGGTGGAACAAAAGCCGACGCGCGTTATCAATGTAGGCATCGTCCAGTGCGTCCGTCTCGCGCGAGATCATGTCGCCAATGGTGTAGTTTGCTTTTTGGCTGATGCTCTGTTGGCGCATCACGTCGAAATACACCCAAGATGCAGCAAAGATCACTGCCAGTGCGGGAAAAACAATAACCGCTTCAACGCTGGTATTGCCGTCCGTGTTGCGCACAAAATTGCGCAACCGGTTTGTGATCATGGAAATCATGACGATGGCTCCTGTACGAAGGCCGAGAAGGACACGATTTTGGTGTACCCGTCTGTCCCGGCGAAAACGCCGGCCAGCGCACCAGTGGGCGCAATCGGCTGATACTTGTAACATGCGCGCAGATACATCAGCTGGTTGTCCTGGCCCGCCTCGAACTGTCGGTACGGGTTAACGGCCTGAGCGGTATCAACACAATCGGCGCTCTGCGGTGGTTCGGACCAATTCCGCAGGTCAAGCGGGATCATTTCCAATTGCAGCGTGCTCTGACAATCGGCAAGCAGCGGTGCACCTTCGCAAATGCTGTTTTTGATCGCAGCATGTGTGATCTCTTCACCGGTACCCAGCCGTACAGAGCGCACAGTGTCGTCAAGCGAACGCTCCAGCTGCGTGTGGCGCATGGTCATGGCACCCATTTCAATGGTTGCGATGATGAGGATGAGAAAGAGCGGGACCCAGAGGACAAATTCGATTGTGTGAACCGAACCCTGCTCTTCGCGGAGAAAGCCGCGCAGGCGTTTTTGAATGTAACGGGTCATTGGGTCAGCCTCAGTTGGTTGATGGTCCGGGCGATCTGTTGAAACGCGTCGCTGATTTCGATGCCCTCAACGGCAAAGTAGTGGGCGATCGAAGATGCACAGTCACGCATGGCTGCCTGGCCTGCGGCAGGTGCCTCGAAACCGATTGCAAAGATGGTGATGTCCTCGTCGCGCGCCGCTTCGCAAACGCGGGACAGGCGGTCATCGGCTGCGCTTGAACCCACGGTGCCAGTGTAGGCGTAGTAGATATCCCGGTATTGGTTATAGCTCACCCAATCGTCATAGTAGGGTGTGATAAAGAACTTGCGGGCGTATCCACGTGTACCCCAGCGGGCGTATACTTCGGCATTCGACATGCGTCGTGCATTACCATCACCGTCTGGTTCGTCGCGGTAACGCGAATTCCAGCTGCTATTTTTATAACGCTCCCAGAACCAGACATCGTTGTCGTCGCCATTCCAGTCACGCACACGCAACGAAAAACGGTCGTCAGAACGCGAAGTCGTGCCGCGGTCATCGATCCACAGGTTCGACATCCCGTACTTGTACTTATCCTTCAGGTCGTATTGCGTTGTGTTCTGACCATCGGTCATAAGCACCACGATCTTGATCGCGTCTTCCGCCGTATAAGCGGCTGGCCGTCCTGCCGCCGCGCCAACTACCAGGCCATCGGTGATCATGTTGCTGACAACAGGTCGCGCTGATGGGTCAAGTAGCGCCACACCCCATTTCATGCCTAGGTCGATAGCGG
>CAZCOX010000052.1:0-6495 GCA_964500115.1 uncultured Rhodobacterales bacterium | reverse complement strand
TCTTCTTTAATGACGGTCTCAACAAATTCGGTCGCGGCAGTGCGCAGGTTTCCGATTTTGTTGTTGCTTCCCATCGATCCGGAAATATCCAGAACCATGGAAATCTCGACATTTGCGATCCGCTCTTCAGCAGTTGCAGCGCCGCCAGTATAAAGCGTTTCGACCCCAAGCATCTGCAGGAAGTTTGCGCTCAGTGTGCGTTCAGCAGTTGCGTTTACAGTGCGGTGGCTCAGACCTTGATCGACAGAAATGCTCGACAATGCGTCGCTCATGTTCATCGCTGCAAAGTATTCACTCACCACCAGTTCAGGATCCAGTTCCTGATCAAGGTTCGCAGCAGCCAAAACCGCCCGATCAAGGGTGTTTTGAAGCTTGGTGCGCTGCACTTCGGAATAGATCATGTCAATTCCGACGCCGCCAAACACAAGCATGATAAGCGATCCACTTAATGCGAGGATCGACATGTTGCCATCAGTTTCCCGGGTGAAGCGAGCAAGCGTTCCGGCCACAGACGACCGCAGCGTAGATTTCTTCCGTTCCCCGACCGGCACCTTTGGCAGAAGGTTGCGTAATCCGATCATTAGTTACCTCTTCTCCGCCTGCTACGGCGAACTGACACCCCACTTAGATGCATGCAGATTTGAAGGCGAAAGCAGGCAGGATTGAGGCGCAAAATGTGGAAAAAATGTGAAGTGTATTGAATTTGCAGGATAATTCACGGCTAGCGCGAAACATTAATGACATATGCGAAACAGTCAGGCGCAAAGCGATTAAAACGCGAAGCAAAAACCAAAAGGAAAGGGGTGCGTCGTTAACCAAGCTGTCATAGGCTTGTTTCCAATTAAGAGCGAATGCTCACAAAAGTGGAGGGACTTATGAACGCAACACCGGCGAACGAGCCGACTTTCCGGGAATCCGTCGATCTGATGTTCAATCGCGCGGTGGCCCTGATGGACATGCCACCCGGGTTGGAAGAAAAGATCCGTGTTTGCAACGCGACCTATACCGTTCGCTTTGGTGTTCGCTTACGTGGCCAGATCAAAACCTTCACTGGATACCGTTCTGTTCACTCCGAACATATGGAGCCCGTGAAAGGCGGCATTCGCTTTGCGCCCTCGGTCAATCAGGACGAGGTCGAGGCACTGGCCGCGCTAATGACTTATAAATGTGCTTTGGTCGAAGCGCCTTTTGGTGGCTCCAAAGGTGGGCTGTGCGTCGACCCGCGCGAATATGATGAGCATGAACTGGAATTGATCACCCGGCGTTTCGCCTACGAGCTTGCCAAACGCGACATGATCCACCCCGCACAAAACGTGCCTGCTCCCGATATGGGGACGGGTGAGCGCGAAATGGCGTGGATCGCCGACCAATACGCGCGCATGAACACCACAGATATCAACGCGCGCGCCTGCGTGACGGGCAAGCCGCTCAACGCGGGTGGTATCTCGGGCCGGGTCGAGGCGACGGGACGCGGCGTCCAATACGCCTTGCGCGAGTTTTTCCGCAGCCCAGACGACATCAAAATGGCAGGGATGACCGGCAAACTTGATGGCAAGCGCGTTGTTGTGCAGGGGCTTGGCAACGTTGGCTACCACGCCGCGAAGTTCCTGCGGGATGAGGACGGCTCAAAGATCATAGGTATCATCGAACGCGATGGGGCCTTGTTTAACGAAGACGGGCTTGATGTTGATGTTGTGCGAGATTGGATTGGCAAGCGTGGCGGCGTAACGGGCTATCCAGATGCGGCGCATACCGCAGAAGGCGCGACCGTACTGGAATCCGAATGCGATATCCTGATCCCGGCCGCGCTTGAGGGTGTCATTAACCTAAGCAACGCAAATCGGATCAAAGCACCGCTGATTATTGAGGCGGCCAACGGCCCGATCACGGCAGGTGCCGACGATATTCTGCGCGCCAAGGGCACAGTTATCATCCCCGACATGTACGCCAACGCTGGCGGTGTGACCGTGTCTTACTTCGAATGGGTCAAAAACCTCAGCCACATTCGCTTTGGCCGGATGCAACGCCGCCAGGAGGAAGCGCGCCATCAATTGGTAATCGACGAACTGCAACGTCTCGATGACATGCTGGGCGACGCATGGTCGATGACGCCAAACTTCAAAGACAAGTACCTGCGCGGCGCGGATGAGCTTGAACTGGTGCGCTCGGGCCTCGATGACACGATGCGCATCGCGTATCAGTCGATGCGAGAGGTGTGGCATGGCCGCGATGATGTCAGTGACCTGCGGACGGCGGCTTATATAACCGCCATCGAAAAGGTCGCTGCGAGTTATCGCGCCAAAGGCCTCTGATTGGTGACATTGCGATTGGGCTGCGATAGGTGTTTCTCAACACCGTTGTAGCCCAATTCAAGAGACCCCTATGTTCCGTACCGTACTTGTCGCTTCTATTCTGACCATCAGCCTTGGTGCACCGGCTTTCGCCCAATCAACCGATGCCGCGAAAGAGGCTGAGTGCCGCAAGCAGGGTCAGATTGCGACCAATATCATGACGGAACGCAAAAACGGCTCCAACACGCGTCGGGCCGAACGGCGCGTCATCCGCGCCCTTCCTGATGACGCCAAATCCTATGAAGTCGCGGTACCGGCGCTGGTGGAATGGATCTACAGCATGCCCGACGAACAAATGGGCCCTGCGGTCAGCAACGCGCTCTACCAGACCTGTCTGAGCCAATAATACCAACTTCAATTTGTCGCCGGCGCCGCACTGGACTCTGCTGTCGGCAGACCCGATATTCTTGCGATGAGCCTGCCACCCGGTTTTCTGGATGAATTGCGCACCCGCACCAGCCTGTCCCAGGTGGTGGGGCGCAAGGTGCTGTGGGACACACGCAAATCCAATCAGGCCAAGGGCGATATGTGGGCGCCGTGCCCATTCCATCAGGAAAAAACCGCCAGCTTCCACGTCGATGATCGCAAAGGTTACTACTATTGCTTTGGCTGCCACGCCAAAGGTGATGCGATCTCTTTTGTTCGCGAAACCGAAAACGTGTCTTTCATGGAGGCGGTCGAGATCTTGGCGGGGGAGGCAGGTCTGCAAATGCCCGCGCGCGATCCGAAAGCACAAGAAAAAGCCGATCATCGCACCAAGCTGACCGACGTCATGGAACAAGCGGTGCGCTTTTTCCGGCTGCAACTGCGTAGCGCAGCCGGGTCAGAGGCCCGCGATTACCTTGCACGGCGTGGCCTGAGCGACGCGACGCAAGATCGATTTGGAATCGGCTTTGCTCCGGCAGGGTGGCAAGTCCTCTGGGATCATTTGACGGGGCAGGGGATCACAGCAGAGCAAATCCTCGAAGTCGGTTTGGCCAAACCATCCCAAAAGGGCGGCAAGCCCTATGACACGTTCCGCAACCGCATCATGTTCCCGATCCGCGACCCGCGTGGCCGCGCGATAGCATTCGGCGGTCGCGCAATGGACCCAAGCGACAACGCCAAGTATCTCAACAGCCCTGAAACGCCGCTCTTCGACAAAAGCCGCACGCTTTACAACCAAGGCCCCGCGCGCGAGGCGGCTGGCAAAGGTCAGCCGTTGATCGTGGCCGAAGGCTACATGGATGTGATCGCGCTCGCCTCTGGTGGGTTTGAAGCCTCTGTCGCGCCGCTTGGCACTGCTGTGACCGACACGCAGTTGCAAATGCTGTGGCGCATCACGGACGAACCAATCATGGCCCTGGACGGTGACAAGGCCGGATTGAATGCGGCCTACCGCGTGATCGACACGGCATTGCCTCTGCTGGAGGCGGGAAAGTCCCTGCGATTTGTTTTGCTGCCAGAGGGCAAAGACCCGGATGACCTTATCCGGGCTGAGGGGCGCACCGCCATGCAGGCGCTGATCGACACTGCGCAGCCGATGGTTCAATTGCTGTGGCGGCGCGAAACCGAAGGTCGGGTGTTCGACAGCCCCGAACGAAAGGCGGCGCTCGACAAAACCCTGCGCGAAAAACTGCGCGGTATCACCGATCCGTCTCTGCGCGGCCACTATGGTGAAGAGATCAAGCGCCTGCGTTGGGAGCTGTTTCGGGGGCCTTCAAAGAACGGACATTCTCGGCAAAGGATGATTGGTCAGAGGCAAACGCTTCAACCGTCCGACGGGGCGCGAACGTCGCTTTTGGTTGCGGGCGGGGATGACGTGGAAACGCGTCTGCGCGAAGCGGTTATATTGGCAGCACTTCTGACAACGCCTGCTCTTATCGATGAGTTTGAAACGCAATTGGAGGTCATGCCCTGTGCGGACCCCGATCATGCCCTCATCCGAACGTGTCTTTTGCGACACAGTGGTGCCAACAGCGAAACGCTTCAAGCCCACGTAAATGCAGAACTCGGCGGCGATGCCCTTGAAAAACTGTGCCGCGCCCGCCATGTGGCGATAACGCCATGCGTGCGAAACCCGGGGGACACAGAGGTCGCGCGCCAGACCATCGCAGAAGAATTGGCAAAGCTTGAGGCCCGATCTGGCCTTGATGCCGAAGTTGCAGAGGCCGCAGAAGACCTGTCTGGCCCTGCGGATGAGACATTGACCTGGCGATTGCGCCAAGCGGCCCACGCGCGCCAAACGGCACAGCGTGCGCAGGCCGAAGACAAAACCGAATACGACCTTGGCCCAAACGGGGCCGCGATTAGCAAAGAAGAACGCAGCAAGTTAGACGCTTTGATGGAAACCATTCGTTATGACAAACCCCGACGATAACGGTGTTTTGCTAAGGAAAGCGTAAACGAAAAAAGGTAAACGGGTGTGCGAATCACTAATTCGCGCTAATGATTCGGGTCAACCGAATCGCCCCGCCTCGACAGGAGCATCCATGGCCGCCAAAGATAATGACGACGCCAAGACCGAACACCGCGAGGAAGACGTAAGCCTCGATATGAGCCAAGCCGCGGTCAAGAAGATGATCGCAGACGCCCGAGAACGTGGATACATCACATATGACCAGCTGAACGAGGTTCTGCCGCCCGATCAGGTCAGTTCTGACCAGATCGAGGACGTGATGTCGATGCTCTCGGAAATGGGCATTCAGGTCACCGAAGAAGACGAAGAGGCCGAGGAAGAGGACAAGGGCACAACTGACCTTGTTCAGACCCAGAAGCCCGGTGAAGTCACGCTTTCGTCGGGGACAACCGAAAAGCTTGATCGCACGGATGATCCGGTACGCATGTACCTGCGTGAGATGGGCAGCGTTGAATTGCTCAGTCGCGAAGGCGAGATCGCCATCGCGAAACGGATCGAGGCCGGTCGCAACACGATGATCGCAGGGCTTTGCGAAAGCCCGCTTACGTTCCAGGCGATCACGATCTGGCGCGAAGAACTTCTAAGCGAAGATATCCTTCTGCGCGACGTCATCGATCTTGAGACGACGTTCGGCAACCAGATGGGCGAGGACGAAGAAGAAGGCGAAGCGCCTGTCGTCGCCGGGGCCGACGCAACGTCCGAGAAAAAGACCGAAGAGACGCAGGAACTCGACGCTGACGGCAACCCGATTGCCAATGATGACGATGACGATGATGACGAGCAGGCCAATATGTCGCTCGCCGCGATGGAAACCGCGCTCAAGCCGCGTGTTCTGGAAACCCTCGACCGCATCGCGCAGGACTATGAACAACTGTCTGCGATGCAGGATGATCGTATCTCGGCGACGCTGAACGAGGATGGTTCGTTTAGTACGGGCGACGAGGAGACGTATCAGCAACTGCGGTCTGAAATTGTTGAGTTGGTGAATGAGCTTCACCTGCATAACAACCGGATCGAAGCGCTGATTGACCAGCTTTACGGCATCAACAAGCGCATCATGTCGATTGACAGTGCGATGGTAAAACTGGCTGACCAGGCTCGCATCAACCGTCGCGAATTTATCGACGCATATCGCGGACGCGAGCTTGATCCGAACTGGCTCGATGACATGGCCGAAAAGTCAGGTCGCGGCTGGCAGATGTTTATCGAACGCTCCCTGCCCAAGGCCGAAGACCTGCGCGCTGACATGGCTCAGGTGGGTCAATATGTGGGCCTCGACATCTCTGAATTCCGCCGCATCGTCGCGCAGGTTCAGAAAGGCGAGAAAGAGGCGCGTCAGGCCAAGAAAGAAATGGTTGAGGCAAATCTCCGCCTCGTGATCTCCATCGCCAAAAAGTATACAAACCGTGGCTTGCAGTTCCTCGACCTCATTCAGGAAGGCAACATCGGCCTGATGAAGGCCGTGGATAAGTTCGAATACCGCCGGGGTTATAAGTTTAGCACCTACGCCACCTGGTGGATCCGACAGGCGATCACCCGGTCCATCGCGGATCAGGCCCGCACGATCCGTATCCCGGTGCACATGATCGAAACGATCAACAAACTGGTCCGGACCGGTCGCCAGATGCTGCACGAAATCGGCCGCGAACCGACACCGGAAGAACTGGCGGAAAAGCTGCAAATGCCGCTTGAGAAGGTCCGCAAGGTGATGAAGATCGCCAAGGAACCGATCAGCCTTGAAACGCC
>CAZCOX010000051.1:0-16139 GCA_964500115.1 uncultured Rhodobacterales bacterium | reverse complement strand
TCGATCAGGCCAAACAGGTAGCCGCGGAAAAACAGCTCTTCGACAATTGGCACCAATAGCGACGTCCCGATCACGCGCAGCACCACCCAAAGTGCTAACGCACCGGTGCCGAACTGGGCCAGAGACGCGTAAGGCTCTGCCGGTTGAGCGGTTGCAATCCACCCGATGCCAACCAGCCCCCCTGCTGCTACGGCAAACACATCAATGTTGGTCACGAGACCCAGAATGGGTTTGCGGAACAGCCAGAGCGCCAAAGCCATGGCCGCAACTTGCACGCCGTACAAAACCTCGGGCGTTTGCGAGACGGTTTGAACCACCAGCCCGGCAAGCATGAATGCGAGGAAAGGCGCGATCTGCGCCGCCACGCGATCTTCGGTCAGCGGGGCCAGATCGGCGGATTGTACGCTTTCGTCTGCTTTGCTCAACCCGGGCAATAGGTGCACCAAAGCGAGGATCAGCAGGGCGAGAACCGTGAAGGATAGCCACCCGGCAAAGCTGTGAAATCCGTTGACTGCCAGGTCCGGCGAGACATAGGCGCCAATCAGGATCAAAACGCTGATACGCATGATGTTAAAGATGAAGCTCGTGAGCAATGCGGCCGGCCAGACCAACAGCCAGAACCGCCCCAATCGCAGTTCGTCTTTCATCAAGATTGTGTAGATCACCATGAAGGCCGTCGTCAGGGCAAGGCCTTCGATGCCGGAACAGGATTCGGCGACTTCGACGTAGAACTCCATAACCCCGATGGTCGCGAATTCGAGATTGACGAACACGTCGTTGCCAAGAACCGCCAAGACGATGGCCACGCCGTAAAACGTAGCCCATTGAAGCCCGCTGAACCAGTTCCATGCAAAGCCGAACGCCCACGCAAACGTCGGGATGAGGAGTGAGACCAAAATCGTCGGAAGCAACACAGCACGGTGTTTTTGCATAACCGCTTGCCATCCAGACCACGGCATGAGCCAGAAGGCACCGCCAATCAGGGCACAGAGGCCACCAACCAGCAACGCAGCCAGGAAGATCGGCGCCATTTCGGTCAATTCAGGGGCGCTCAGTACGATGACGGGCGCAAGCACGATCACGACGCCGAGTACGTGGACAACGCCCCATCGCCGCGATTTGCCTGCAGGCGTTCTGGTCCTCACCGCGAAATCAAGATGCACGGTCGGTCGGAAAAAAAGCAACAGCGCCAGACCCGCCGCAAGGCACAGACCAAGCACAAGGCCCAAACGTACGCCCCGACACAGGACGAACAGATTTGTGTTCTGGCACTCGAAATTACTGTAGACCTGATAAATCGCAACGATTGTCAGGGCTTCGAGCAGCAGGAGCAGCTGCGAAAATGCTAGTCGGGACATCTTTCTGAATCACACGCGGACAGGGTTAAACAGACCTTACGCGAACCAGCGGGCATTTTTATGGCCTTATTTTAGCAAATTCACAGCGACCCGCAGAATTACGCCGCTTCTTCATCCTGCATCTGACGATGCCAGAGCGTTGCATAGCGACCGTCAAGATCAAGCAGCGCGTCATGGGTGCCTTCTTCGACCACCAGCCCGTTTTCCAGCACGATGATCCGGTCGGCATCGGCAATGGTCGACAAGCGGTGCGCGATGGTGATGACCGTGCGCCCCTCGCCCGCCCGTTTGAGCGCGCCCTGGATCGACGCCTCGGTCTCGCTGTCGAGTGCGGACGTGGCCTCGTCGAGGATCAGGATGGGCGGGTTTTTCAGCAAGGTGCGCGCAATGCCGACCCGCTGCTTTTCCCCGCCAGACAGTTTCAGCCCGCGTTCGCCCACCATCGTGTCGTAGCCTTCAGGCAAGGACAGAATGAAGTCGTGGATGCGGGCGGATTTGGCGGCGGCGGTGATATCCTCATACGAGGCATCGGCGCGGCCATAAGCGATGTTGTAGCGGATCGTGTCGTTAAAGAGCACCGTGTCCTGCGGCACCACGCCAATCGCGTTGTGCAGGCTGTCTTGGGTCACATCGCGCACGTCCTGCCCATCAATGCGGACAGCGCCATCGTTCACGTCATAGAAACGAAAGAGCAATCGACCGATGGTGGATTTGCCTGACCCGGACGGGCCAACAAGCGCCACGTTCTGCCCCGCCCCCACCTCGACCGAAATGCCTTTCAGGATCGGGCGCGCCGGGTCGTAGCCGAAATGCACATCGTCGAACTGGACCACGCCTTGGCGGACATCAAGGTCGGGAGCACCGGGTTTGTCAGACACCTCTTGCGGCTGCTCCAACAGGTCGAACATCTCTCCCATATCGACAAGGCTCTGCCGGATTTCGCGGTAGACCGTGCCAAGGAAGTTCAGGGGCATGGTGATCTGGATCATGTAGGCGTTGACCATGACGAAATCGCCGACGGTCAGCGTTCCGTTCTGCACACCCAGAGCTGCCATGACCATGACAATGATCAGGCCCGAGGTGATGATCAGGCTTTGACCGAAATTGAGCATCGCCAATGAGGTGGCGGTCTTGATCGCAGCGCCCTCGTACAGGCGCATGGAGGCGTCATAGCGGTCAGCCTCGCGCGCCTCAGCCCCGAAATACTTGACCGTTTCGAAATTGAGCAGGCTGTCGATGGCCTTTTGGTTGGCGTCGGTGTCTTGCTCGTTCATCTCACGCCGCAAACGCACGCGCCATTCGGTGACCTTGAAGGTGAAATAGACGTAGATGACAATCGTCACCATGACGACGGCCATGTACCGTATGTCGAGCAGGAACCACAGGAACCCCATCACGAGGACCAGTTCGAGGATGAGTGGACCGACGCTGAACAGCATGAACCTCAGCAGGAAGTCGACGCCTTTGACGCCCCGTTCGATGATGCGGCTAAGGCCGCCGGTCTTGCGCGTGATGTGATATCGCATCGACAGACGGTGGATGTGGGTAAAGGTCTCAAGCGCGAGCGACCGCAACGCACGCTGCCCGACGCGGGCAAAGACGCCATCGCGCAACTGCTGGAAACCGACGTTCATCAGACGTGCGAAACCGTAGGCCAGCGTCAGACCGATCCCGCCCAACAGCAGGTCGGATGCAGTTCCGCTCAGCGCGTCAACAGCGCGGCCGAAGAGCAAAGGCGCCAGAACGTTGACCACCTTGGCCAGCACCAGACAGGCGAGCGCAATGACGACTCGTTGCTTGACCCAAGGCTTGTCATCCGGCCACAGATACGGACCGACTTTGCGGATCGTTCTGATGCCAGAGCGGCGTTCATCCGCAGCAATTTCGGCGTCGGTGGTGATATCGGCTGGCATGCGCTGGCTTTCGTCCTGTCGTGCAGGCGTGACTTATCCGGTTCGCCGGGAAAGGGCCAGCGATCAGCGGCCTTTGAACAAGCCGCCGAGGATGCCGCGCACGATGCGCCGCCCGGTTGTGCCCTTGAGCTCTTTCACCACCATCTTCGCCATCGCTTCGCCAAAGCCTTCGGTCTGGCGTGTGCGCCGTGTGGGTTGGGAGGTGGAGCGTCCAACGCGCTCACCTGTGTATCGCCGGCCAGCGTTGTATTCGCGCATCGCCGCCTCCAGCTCCGCCTCCTTCTTCTCGGCGGCTTCCGCTTCTGCCGCAGCCTTTTGCGTGCGCTCGGTCAGAATCTCGAAAGCAGAATTGCGGTCGAGGCGATTTGCATATTTCTGCGACAGATCGCTAGCCCCCATGATCCCGCCGCGTTCGGCAGGCGTGATCGGACCGAGTTGCGAGGATGGCGGGCGGATCAGCGTGCGTTCGACCATGCCGGGAATACCTTTGCGCTCCAGCATCGAGGTCACGGCCTCCCCCACGCCGACCTCACGGATCGCCTCTTCGGTGTCGAAGGCCGGGTTTTCGCGGTAGGTTTCGGCGGCAAGGCGAAGCGCTTTGCGATCGCGCGCGGTAAAGGCGCGCAAGGCATGCTGCACGCGGTTACCCAACTGGCCAAGGATGTCTTCGGGAATGTCGTCCGGATTTTGGGTTATGAAATAGACCCCCACCCCTTTAGAACGAATGAGGCGTGCGACTTGTTCGACCTTGTCGACCAGAGCTTTCGGCGCGTCGTCAAAGAGCAGGTGTGCCTCGTCAAAGAAGAACACAAGCTTGGGTTTGTCGGGGTCGCCCACCTCGGGAAGTTCTTCGAAGAGTTCTGACAAGAGCCAGAGCAGGAAAGTTGCATAAAGACGCGGCGCGCCCATCAGCTTGTCCGCCGCGAGGATATTCACCTGCCCCATGCCGTTCGCATCGGTGCGCATGAGATCGGACAATTCGAGCGCAGGTTCGCCGAAGAAGTCGGACCCGCCCTGATTTTCGAGCACCAGCAACCGGCGCTGGATGGCCCCAACGGATTGGACCGAGATATTGCCGTAGCGCAGGGAAAGCTCTTGGCGGTTTTCGCCCAGCCAGACCAGCAGCGATTGCAGGTCTTTTAAGTCGAGCAACGGCAGGCCTTCTTCGTCAGCAACACGGAACGCGATGTTGAGAATACCTTCTTGTGCCTCGCTGAGTTCCAGCAGGCGCGAGATCAGAAGCGGGCCCATTTCGGCCACGGTGGTGCGCACCGGATGGCCCTGTGCGCCGAAGAGATCCCAGAATGTGACGGGGAACCCTTTGTAGGAGTAATCGTCAAAGCCGATGGTGTTTGCCCGGTCCATAAACGGCTGGTGCAGCTTAAAATCAGCGCTGCCCGGCTTGGCGAGGCCGGACAGGTCGCCTTTCACATCCGACATGAAGACAGGTACGCCTTGGGCAGAGAACCCTTCGGCCAGAATTTGCAGGGTTACGGTCTTGCCCGTCCCGGTCGCCCCGGCGATCAGGCCGTGACGGTTGGCGTAATCCAGACGCAGCCATTGCTTGACGCCATACGCCTCACCACCGCCACCAACAAATACCCCGTTTTCCATGCTCTATCCTTTGCGAATGCATCTGACGCCTGAACATACAACCTTAACCTTTTGCTGCCAGTGTGTTTTGCAGCCCGATCTGTTCTGATCCTCTTGCGGATTGGGCTTTCCTCCCTGTTGGACTGGCCGCGCATCTTCGCGCGGCCTTTTTTTGTGATCACTGGCATCCATTTTGCCTGTTGACGCTGTGGATTTCATTTCGTAGCGTCTGGCCAATAATAGTCGGCCGGTCCGACAGGGAGCAAAAAAGGGAAGATGTCGAAAGATGTCTTTCCTTTTAATTTCAAGGCCCTGCATACCCCCTTTCACGCGCCACTTGAACCGGTTGACGCTACGTAAACAAAGTTTACGCGCGCAAGAATCCTCTTACGGATCACGCAAGTTTTTTCGATTGGGACTGACACTTGGCGATGCCCATGCTATCGCGTTGCCAGTGAGTAACCGAGGCTTCGGAGAGGAATATATGATCAAGGCCCCATTTGTTTTGGCAACTTTGGCAAGCATCGCATTTGCCGGGTTTGTGGCCGCGCAAGAGGCGAGCGACGGCGACGAGACATCAGCCGGCACAGGAGGCTCCTTGTCAGAGCTGGATACCGGCGTTGTCGAGGGTCAACAGCCTGCCGAAAACCCCGAATACACGAAAAGCACCCATGGCGATTGGGTGATTCAGTGTTTGCGCGTCGCCGAAGGCCCTGAGCCGTGTGAGATGGCGCAATTGCTGCTTGACGACGAGGGCATCTCGCGCGGTCAGGTCAGCATCTTTCCAGTACCCGAAGGCGGTCAGGTTGCTGCGGGTGGCACCATCATCGTGCCGCTCGGCACGATCCTGACGGAACAGATATCAATCCAAGTGGATTCTGGCCCCACAAAGCGCTACACATTCCTGCTCTGCACCGCCGATGGTTGCATCTCGCGGGTGGGCTTTCTGCCCGAGGATATCACCGCATTTAAACGTGGCGCAGTCGCAAAAGTTTCGATGGTCATAGCAAACCAGACCGAACAGCGGGTTGTCGCAAACATGTCTCTGAAAGGTTTCACAGCCGCATTTGAAGAAATCACAAACCCACCGGCGGACAACCAGTAAGTCTGGCGACACTGATTTTCGACAGGGCGGCGCGCGAGCGACCGCCCTTTTTCATGCCAGCCCGTCCAAAACCGCTTGCGCGGCCCGTTCACCGGGCGGCGGCCCACCGCGCCCAAGGCGGGTCATTGTCAGTCCCATCGCCTGTTTTTGGGCATCGGGGTTTTCCAAAGTTTCCAGTAGCGTTGGCGTAATCCGTTCTGGCACGCAGTTCGCGCCGATGAATTCAGGCACCACGCGCGTCTCTGACACGAGGTTTACCAAGGTCACCGTGTCCACCTTGAGCATGCGCCCGATGATCTGACGCGACAGCCAGTTCATGTCATAGGCGATCACCATGGGCGTGCCGCTTGCCGCCAGTTCCAGCGATACCGTGCCCGACGCCGCAAGCGCGACGTCCGCTGCGGCAAACGCACCGCGCTTGAGCGCTGGCGCATCTGTGATGGTTGGGTCGAGCAGCTCGACATGAGTGGACCATCCGGAGACCGCATCGGTGATCATTGGCAGAACGTTCGGCGCTGCGGGAAGCACAAATCGCAGGTTCGGTTGGGCCGCGTGAGCTTGCGCCAGAACCTTTTCGAAGATCGGCAGAAGTCGGGACACCTCGCTGCGCCGCGATCCGGGCAGGACAAGTGCAAGTGGCGCGTCGCTTATCTCAAATACGTTTTTGAACGCCGCAATCTCGGCCTCTGTCGCAACGGGGTCGGTGACCACTGGATGTCCGACAAAGTCACACCGCATGCCAGCGGCTTCCATGTAAGGCGGCTCAAACGGCAGCAGCGCCAGAACCTGATCGATATGCGCCGCCATTTTCTTGGCTCGCCCGGCGCGCCACGCCCAGACGGTTGGGGCGACGTAATGTATGGTGCGGATATCGGACCGTGCCTTGACCAGCTTTGCGACACGCAGGCTGAATTCCGGCAAGTCGATTGTGATCAGCACGTCTGGCTTGGCTTCAAGCACTGCATCTGCAGTCTGGCGAATGCGCCGTTTGAGATGTGTGTATTGCGACAGGATTTCAGTGATCCCCATGATCGAAATCTCGTCCATCGGGAAAAGGCTGTTCAGACCCTGCGCGATCATGCGTTCGCCACCGATGCCTTGGAATTCCACATCCCCGGCAAGCTTCCGCAACCCTGCCATCATGGCAGCACCCAGTTTGTCGCCCGACGCTTCGCCTGCCACCACGAAGACACGCATCAGCCGCCCTTCTCTCTGACCCAGAGAAAGAGACCGAGATCATCGCAGCGCGCCACCGTGTGGGCGCGATCGAGGATCATCACACCACCCGCTTCGATCACAATGCCATCCAGCCCCGCCGCGGACACCGCGTCGGGTGTGCTGGCCCCAATGGCTGGCAGATCGGCGCGTCTGTCCTGATCGGGTTTGGGGGCTTTGAACAGGATGCCGCCTTCTGATGCAGTTGTGCTGCCGGTCAGCCAATCCGACGCATCGTCGAGCAATCCACCGAACATATCGCTGGCTGTGCTGATCGGTGCTGACAGCAAATCGCCAGACGGCCCGCCGCGATCTCGGGACAGGCGTGCCAGCATGGCATCCGTCCCGGCGGCGTCTTCGCGGGCAACCACCTGCGCAGACCGGACAACGCAGGCCTGCCCTGCGTCCCGCGCGCCCATGGCCGCCACGCTGCGTTCGCCAAGCTGCGCGTCGATGCCATGGTTGGGTTGATAGGATTTGAGCGTCAGAACACCAGGTTTCGGGAGCAGATCGGCCACCAGTTCATGTGCGCCAACAACCTGCAAACCCGCCTCGGCAAACAGCGTCATGACAATGCGCAACGCCCCGTCGTCGCCGGTCGTCAACGCCTCTTGCAAGCGAGGGACGAGCGGCACGGTCGCTGCATCCAATTTGGCCGGATCGATGGGCGGCCTGCGGATCGAACCGCAGAGGCACACTTGCTTCACGCCCCGTGCCGTCAGATCGGCAAACAGGGTGCCCAGCGTTTCGAGGGTAAAGACAACGTCAGCACTCAGGTCCTCTGGCGCAAAGCCGTCAAGAACACAGATTAATGGGGCAACTGGTTGCGCGCGGGCAATCAGGCGCGGCAATCGTCCCTGCCCACAGATGAGCGCGAGCGTCATGGCGTTAGCCCGGCGTCAGGAACGACCGGTCGGTGTCGCCCAGAATGAAATCGACGATGTGCTGCACGTACTCGCTGTCGGTTTCGTCGCCCAGCCGTTTGGCCCGTTCGACAAAGGCCCCCTCACCCTGTGCCAGCATTTGAAACGCGGCGCGCAATGCGGTGATGTCGGACCGCGCAACACCTTTGCGTTTGAGGCCGACAAGGTTCAAACCATCCAGTCGCCCACGGTCGGCCTGCACCAGACCATACGGGATCACGTCATTGGTCACCATGGTAACGGCCCCGATGATCGCGCCGCGCCCGATGCGCACGAATTGGTGCACGCCGGAAAGGCCACCGACGATCACGTGGTCTTCCAGAACGCAATGCCCGGCCAAAGCGGCGTTATTCACCAAGATCACGTTGTTGCCGATCATCACATCATGCGCGACGTGGCAGCCGGCCATGAAGAGGTTGTCATCACCGACCCGGGTCACACCTCCGCCCCCGGCAGTGCCGGTGTTCATTGTGACATGTTCGCGGATTCGGTTGCGCTGACCGATTTCAAGTCGGGTCTTTTCACCACCAAATTTCAGATCCTGTGGGATCTCACCTAGCACGGCAAAGGAAAAGACGGCTGTGTCGTCCCCGATGGACGTGTTTCCCTTCACGACCACATGGCTTTTGAGCTCGACGTTCCGGCCAATCGTGACCTCTGGCCCGATATGGCAAAACGGGCCGATGGTTGAGCCGTCACCGATTGTGGCACCGTCTTCGACAACGGCGCTGGGGTGGATGGTTGCTGTCACGCGGGCAGATCCATCATGGCAGAGAATTCCGCTTCGGCGGCCATTTCACCATCAACGGTGGCCACACCGCCGAATTTCCAAACCTTGCCACCCGGCTTGCCGCGCAGCGTAGTCAGGCGCATTTGTAGTTGATCGCCCGGGATCACTTTGCGGCGGAATTTGCATTTGTCGATGGCCATGAAATAGACTTTCATTTCCTTGTCCGCCATCTCAAGCGTGGTTCCGACCATCACAGCCGCCGTCTGCGCCATAGCCTCGATGATGGTTACCCCCGGCATGATCGGCATGCCCGGAAAGTGTCCCTGAAAATGCGGCTCGTTCATGGTGACGTTCTTAATCCCCAGCGCGCTTTGCGTGCCGTCAATTTCTTCGACCCGGTCCACCAAAAGGAACGGGTAACGGTGCGGCAGGATGCGTTGGATCAGCTGAATATCGGCACGCAGGAAAGTGTCGCTCATGGGTGGTCCTTTTGGATGTATCGGATTGTGACTAGCAATGCGCGCGCGTTGGGGCAAGCCAGCGTTATTCGAAGATGTCCGTGCCGTCGCCTATGGTCGCGTCGACACGCGTAATGGCCCGGTCGGTGATATCAACGGCAGAGACGCTTAGCAGCACCGCGCGCCGGTCAAGGATCGCCACCGCACCGCTATCGGCCATCAAATCAAGCAAGACCGGTTGTGCTGCGGCCAGCAATGCGCGCCGTGCCTCATCGCTACGCTGGCCAAGCGCGCGCGCCTTTTCATCTTGCGTGCGGCGCAGCTCCTGGACCTTTTCGTCAAAAGCCGAGGCGCGTTCCCGAAACTCTTCGGTCGTGAGCGTGTCGCGCAATTCTGTCAGTTCGCGTTCTTCCTGGGTCAGTTCCGCTTCGATCCGGCGGTTGTCGGATGCGATCTGGTTGCCTTCGGTTTCGATGTCGCGGACGATGCGCTGGCCAAAGGCGCTGTCGCTGAACAGCCGGTCGGGTTCGATGGTCAGGATAAGGCTTTGCACAACACCAACACTTGGTGTCGTGGCCGCCTCTTGCGCCACAACCGGCCCTGACAATGCCAAAAGCGCCCCGAAGAGCGCTTTTGCAATCATGTTCCTGCGTTTACGCATTTAGAACTGGGTGGAAATTGTCAGATCGAAGGTCTGTTCTTCGTCAAACTCTTCCTTGCTCAACGCCTCGCTGAAGTTGAACCGCAACGGCCCAAGCGGCGTATCCCAGAACAGCGACACACCAATCACCTGACGGGTGGTGAAATCATCGTAGAGTACGTTGTCGTTGGTCTCATCAAGCCCCCAGAGACTGCCGATGTCATAGAAGACACCGCCCGACACGCCGTATTCTTCGGGCAATGGCAGCGGGAATTCAGCCTCAAACCGGGCCACGGCAAAGTAGTTGCCGCCCAGCGGGTCATTGATATCCCCCGGACCAACTTCGCGTGGGCCGATGCCGCCCCCCTCAAAACCGCGCATCAGGTTGGACCCAAGGCTAAAGCGGTCGGTCACGCGTGACCCGCCCTCGGAATAACTCAGCGCACCGGCTTCAAGAGTGGCGCGCAGCGTGATCTCTTCGTTGAACACTTTGGTTTGCGCAATCGCACGCAGCTTGGATTCGACATACGTGCTGTCACCGCCAAGACCTGCAAAATCCTGACCGAACTCGAACAGCACACCCGCGTTCGGGTTCAGACCGGTGCGGCGCGTGTCGTAGCTGTAGCGATAGCCAACAAAGCTGTTCCACACCTGGCCCTGATCCGCTTCGGCGGTGATGATCGACCCAACGCTGTCAGACAGGTTGGTGATTTCAGAGAACCGTGCCCCGTAGCGCAGGTTCAACCGCCCGTTTTCCGAAACCGGGAAGGTAAAGCCGGTCGAAAAGCTACCAATCGCGGTATCATATTCGGCCGAGTCGTTGTCGGTTTCGAGGTAGCCGAGGTTGATATTGTAGGCGAGGTCACGGCCCAGGAAGGCCGGTTCGGTAAAGCTGAAGTTGTAGTTAGACGAGCTGGCACCCGTCGTCACACCGAGCGCGAGACGCTGGCCGCGCCCGAGGAAGTTGCGTTCGCTGAAGGTGATCGCCGCACCAAAGCCGCTGCTGGTCGAATAAGACCCGCCAAAGCTCAGCGACCCTGTGGGCTGTTCTTCGACATCGACGTCAATGACAACCTGCTGCGGTGTCGAACCTTCGCGTGCTTCAACCTGCGCATCCCCAAAGAAGCCAAGCGCGCGCACCCGTTCGGCGCTTTCACGGATTTGGCGGGGGTTAAACGGGTCACCCTCGACCAGACGGAACTGGCGACGGACGACGCGGTCAAGCGTAGTGGTGTTGCCTTCGATATCGATGCGTTCGACAAACACGCGTTCGCCGCGGGTCAGCAGGAATTCGACATCTAGCGTTAGGTCACGGTCGTTGCGGGTGACACGCGGTTCGACGCGCACAAAGTTCAGACCTTCGCGGATCGCAAGCCGTTCGAGGCGCGCGATTTCAAACTCCACATCCGTCGGCGAATAGGTGCGCCCGCTTCGCAGCTTGAGCGCACGTTCGAAGAGATCGGAATCCACTTCGGCCAAGTCAGAGCTGACAGTTACCTCGCCAAAGGAAAACTGCTGCCCCTCTTCCACGTTGAAAGTGATGAAGTAGCCGTCGCGTTCGTCAGATAGTTCTGCATTCACGCTTGTGGTGCGGAAATCGACATAGCCGCGCGACTGGTAAAAATCGCGCAGGACCTGACGGTCAAAGGCAATGCGGTCTTCGATAAAGGTATCGCTGCGGATCAACGCGCGGAAGATACCGGCCTGTTTGGTTTCCAGCACACGGCGCAAACGGCGGTCGCTGAAGACCTGATTTCCGGCAAAGCCAAGACGCTCGATCTCGGTCACGCCGCCTTCGAAAACCTCAAAAACCAGATCAACGCGATTGTCGGTGCGGCGGATGACCTTGGGTTGCACGCGTGCGGCGATGCGGCCCTGCTGGCTGTAGGCCTCGGTAATGCGCGCCGAGTCCGCCTCGGCCACAGACGGGCTGAAGACACGGCGCGATTGCGATTGAACGATTTGCGCAAGCGTTTCGTCATCGATGCGCTGGTTGCCCTCAAAGGTGATCTGGTTCACCGTCGGAAATTCGACAACGCGAACCACAAGCGTACTGCCGCGCGGTTCAATCTCGACTGTTTCGAAAAGGCCAGAGGCGAGAATCCGCTGATACCCGTCGTTTAGCTCGGCCGCAGAAACCGTGGCACCGCGTGCAACCCCCAGAAAACTCGCAATGGTTCCCGCTTCGATCCGCTGGTTCCCCTCAACCGAGATCGAATTGAACTGAAAGTTTTGCGCCAGCGCCATATTGGGCGCCGCGACAAAGCCAATACTTAAAGGGATTGCTGCAGCTAAGAGGAGTGAACGTAATGTGCTGTGCCGCGCTGCTCTTCGCGTCACATGCCCGCCTGTATTATGTGTCATTGTTGGCAACCTACTCAGACATCCTTTTGGGGAAGTGAGTACCGAGATTGCCTTAGCTTGTCAAAAGCGCAGACGCCTGTGCGATCAATAGAATGCGGGCTGTGTCATTGCTTCAATTGCAAGACTTCCGAGAAAAGCGCCAAAGAACAGCGATGCCACGATGGCAAAGACATAGAGCATCCGATCCCAGTTGATCGAAAGCAGCAAGCTAAAGCTTTTGTAGCCGTCTTGAATCGTCTGCATGGCGCACCTCGGATGCATTGCATTCCTGTTTAATGTGCACCTCAAATGAGACGTCAATCAGGATTGAAATGCGGCAGTTTGAGGGCGTTTGTGCCCAATCTGCCCAACAATCAAGGGCAGAAGAGGTCGTTTGACAGCGCAAACAGCATCAATGACAGCAACATCGCCAGCCCGGCCCCCATCAACACGCGCAAGGCTTTGTCGCTGGGCGGGCGGCCGGTCACGGCCTCATATGCGTGGAACACAAGGTGCCCGCCATCCAAGACAGGGATCGGGAAAAGGTTCAACAGGCCAACCGCCGTGCTGAGAACCGCTATGAACCAGATAAAGCTGGCCGTGCCTTGCGATGCCATTGATCCAGACGTTTCCGCGATTCCAATCGGGCCGGACAGATTGCAGGTGCTGATCGCCCCCGTGATCATGTGATAGAGACCCGAGATCGATCCTTCGATGATACGGCCCGTTTGCTCGACGCCCGAAACGAAAGCTGCGACGGGGCCGCCAAACTCCGTTGCCGGTTCAAAGAACATCCCGCCAATGATGCCCATCCGGTAGAACGTTTTGAAAGAGCCATCTTCTTGCGGCTCATCCGTGCGCCGGGGTGTCAGTTGCAGATCGCTATAGGTGCCATCGCGCCAGACCGTCAGATCAAGCGTCGCACCTTGCGATCCTTCGACGGCATCGCGCAGCTGGTCAAATGTGAAAATGCTCTCGCCATTGATCGACGTAATGATGTCACCGCGCTGAAATCCAGCATCATCTGCCGCCGAACGCGGGATGATCTGAGTGGCCACCGGCGGATATACATACGGCCCCTCGACCACCTGCTCTGATCCGTCGCGGATGACGGTGTAGTCCAGATGCTCCGCCACGGGCAGGTCTTCAAGAAACGCTGAAAAACGCTCAGACTCGGAAAACGATGGCAGCGGGTTGCCCTCAATTGCGACGAGTTCATCACCAACTTGCAGCTCGTTCTGAGACGGCACGGCGCGCAATTCACCAACTTTTACGGGGTCTGTAATATCCCCGCGCAGCATGAACACACCGGTAAAAATGAGGATCGACAGGGCAAAGTTGAACGCGGGACCAGCCGCCACCGTGGCTGCACGTGCCCAAAGCGGCGCACCGTTCATCGTGCGCCGTCGTTCTTCCTCGGACAGTTCAGACATCACCGCCTGGTCTTTGCCGCCAGACGCGTTGTCGTCGCCCTTGAATTTCACATAGCCGCCAAGGGGAAGCAGCGCGAATTGCCATTTGGTGCCGTATTTATCGACGCGCGAGAACAGCACCGGGCCAAAGCCAAGCGAGAAGACGTCGGCATGAATGCCGGACCAGCGGCCCACAATGTAATGCCCGTATTCGTGGATGGCGACGATCACCGACAAGGCGACCAAGAAAGCCAGAATCGTCCAGATCACGCCACCGAACTGCGGTAGCAACGCTGCGATATCCAAGGCTCAACCCCCTTGTTCGTTTATGATTTCACCTGCCCTTACCCGAGCGAGATGGTCAACCTGCATCACGTTATCAAGGGTGATGGCGGCATCAATATGGCCCGGGTGGGCCGAAACTCTGGAAAGCGTTTCCTCGACCACAGCCGCGATTTGCTGGAATCCGATCCTGCGGTCGATGAAGCCGTCAAGCGCGCGTTCCTTGGCTGCGTTGAACACCGCGCCCGCCAATCCACCGGTTGCCATGACTTCTCTGGCAAGACGTAATGCGGGCCAGCGTGTTTCATCGGCGGGCCGGAATGTCAGTTGGCCGAGCTGGGTCAGATCGAGCCGTTCGACGGGCAAGGTCTTTCGATCCGGATAGTGCAAAGCGAACCCAATGGCGTGCCGCATATCGGGTGGTCCGACATGCGCCATCAGCGCGCCGTCGGAGAAACCGACCAACGCGTGGATCATGGATTCGGGGTGCACAACGGCTTCGATCTTGGCAGGATCAACCTGAAAGAACTCTTTCGTTTCAATCAACTCCAGCGCCTTGTTAAACATGGATGCGCTATCGATGGTGATCCGTTGACCCATATCCCAATTCGGATGTTGCGCCGCCTGTTCTGGCGTGGCGTTTGCAAGATCCTCCAGCGGCCAATCGCGGAATGCACCACCTGACGCGGTAATTACGATGCGTTCCACCGCGCCCATGTCTTCGCCAATCAGGGCTTGAAATACGGCGGAATGTTCGCTGTCGACGGGCAGAATTTGCGCGTTGTGAGTCTTGGCGGTGGACAGCATCAAAGGCCCGGCACAGACCATGCTTTCCTTGTTGGCGAGCGCCAGTGACGCGCCCTGCTCCAGCGCTTTCAACCCGGGCGCGAGGCCCGCCGCCCCCACAATCGAGGACATGGTCCAATCGGAGGGGCGTTCTGCAGCCTCCAGCAGCGCCTCCGAGCCAGCGGCGGCCTCAATATCTGTTCCGGACAACGCCTCTCGCAAATCTTTCAGCCGCTTCGGATCTGCTGTGACAGCGATCTCGGCCTCAAAGCGTTTGGCGTCTTGCGCCAGTTGTTCGATATTCTGCCCACCGGTCAGCGCAACAACCTTGTAGGCGTCGCGATCACGACCAATCAGATCAAGCGTGTTTTGCCCGATGGAGCCGGTCGCGCCAAAAATCGTGACGCGTCTCATTGCGCCCCCGGCGGAAACCCGATGAGCTGCCCTGCAATCACGATAAAGAGCGCGGCACCAAGCATTCCGTCAAACCGGTCCAACAAGCCGCCATGCCCAGGGATTAGATTCGAGCTGTCCTTGACACCAGACCGCCGCTTGACGGCGCTTTCCGCGATATCGCCAATCTGGCTGGCCATGCTGACGGCAATACTTACGCCGATCAGGCCCAGACCGGCCTTGGTTGTACCTGCGAAAGCAACAGCCACGACTGCGGATCCAAGCCATCCGGCGATGGACCCGGACCATGTTTTCTTAGGGCTAACCCGCGGCCAGAGCTTTGGCCCGCCAATGAGACGCCCCGCGAAATATCCTGCGATGTCGGTCACCACAACGACAAGCAGCAGCCAGACCATCCAGGTCAGGCCAAAGTCGTCGCGCAACGCCATCAGGCCATACCCGGCCAACAGAATCAGCGCCGTGAATACGGCGTAGGTCACACCACCCTGCTCCATTCGGCTGAGGCCGAGCATCGATGGGATCAACAGGAACGGCAGGCCAAAGGCAGGTGGCAGTTCGATGGCCAACATCGCGCAAATGGCGGATGCGGCGGCAAGGACAAGCGCGGATTTGCTACGGTCAGTGTCGAGCATTTTGACCAGCTCCCACACCATCAATCCGACGACGATAGAAATGAGCGCGTGGAACCAGAGGCCACCAAGCCAAACACCAAGTGCGCCGATCCCGACCATGGCCACGGCTGACATCAGCCGTGGGGCCAGATCGTCCCACTTGCCTGAACTCATGCGGAGACGGCTCCAAACCTGCGGTCGCGCGTGCCGAACCCGCCGACGACAGACTTGAATTCCTTGGCCGTGAAATCAGGCCAGAGCGTGTCGATAAATTCGTACTCCGCGTAGGCCGATTGCCAAAGCAAGAAGTTCGAAATGCGCGCTTCGCCGCTTGTTCTGATCACGAGGTCAGGATC